>CAMOTC010000001.1 GCA_946625545.1 uncultured Clostridia bacterium
AACCATTTCATCAACTTCGCGTGAATATTGCATTAAAAGTTTCCTCCCAAAAAAATTTGTATTTTCAGTATACCACACGCGCGCGCCTCTTGTATAACGATTTTATCTAAAAAAAATATCATCATCATAATTATTTCGGGTGAAAATAAAAGAGAGACCCCTCGGAGTCTCTCATAGAGCGATAAATCGCTATTGCCCGCATTGCCGTCTCACGGCTGTACTAAACCCGCCAAATGCAGGTTGGGTATAAGCTATCCGACACTTCTGCCTTCCGCTGATAAAAATGCGGCCTGACATCCGACGTCGCGTTTCGCTTGCCCGAAAAAGTATTGAGGTTGTGACATATCCGCTACTCGCACAACGCAGGTTGATACTTATTATATATCACAGCGCTGAGGGGAAATCAATAGTTATTAAGATTTTTTAGCTAAACTTTTTATGCCTATAAAAACCTTCTATAACCTACTTTTCTTCCTTATAATAATCGTCCTCGTCGGCGACGTCTTCGTCCTCTTCCTCGATATCGCGATAATATCTCTCGAGATAGAAAGGTATCGCCTTTTTATCATCGGCGCGGATCTTACCGAGGATGAAGTGGAAGAGAATATTCAGTATCACACAGATCACCACACCGATCAAGATGCAGAGGAATCCCGACCAGTTGATCGCCGTTATCTCAAAGGAGATAAAGTTCATTCCCACGCTATTCAGTCCGTATAGTAGTCCGATCGCGGCAAACAGTCCGACGAAACAGCAGGAAATGACGGTCATACGATAGCGATTGAGCGGTAAGCAATTAAATATCAGCTGAACAAATCCGCACATAACAAGGGTCAGAGCCCCGATCGTCGAGAGCATTTCCGCAGGGATATTGAAGGCATCCGAGAATAGGAAATAGGACGCGAGCACCGAGAATAAGAGCGAGAACGTCGCGGGATATGTTCGCTTTAGCACCTTTTGTATAAAGTTTCCTCCGGGGACCTCGTCATTCGGCTGTAAGGCGAGGAAGAGCGCGGGGAATCCGAGTATGAACACCTCAAACATGAGCATCTGCGATGTCGAGAACGGAAAGAGCTTTCCGATACAGAGACAGATCGTGGTCAAGATGATTGTAAAGAGATTTTTCATCACGTAGAGCGAGGACACGCGCTCGATATTACTCACCACCCTTCTGCCTTCCTGTACGACGGCGGGAAGCGAGCTGAATTTACTGTCCACGAGCACGATACCCGCCACGCTGCGCGCGACTTCATTCGCGCTACCGAAGGAGATACTGCAATCGCTGCTCTTCAAGGCGTGGACGTCGTTGACGCCGTCACCAACCATGCCGACGGTGCGCCCTTTCTTGCGGAGATAGTTTACGATCGTACATTTCTGATCGGGACTGACGCGTCCGAAGATGCGATGTGTATCTACAGTGCGCTTGAGCTCCTCATCGTCAAGATCGGCGCAGTTGATATACTTGTCACTGTCCTCGATGCCCGCCTTTCCTGCGATCTGAGCCGCAGTACGAGCGTCGTCGCCCGAAATCACCATAATCTTGACGCCGTTATCCTTAAACCAACGAAGAGTGCAAGGAGCGTCGTCACGGATCTCATCCTCGATCGAGACCGCCATCAAGGGTGTGCACTTATTGACGTCGGGGAACAATATATCTCCGTCGAGTCGCGACAATACCACGACGCGCTTTCCGGACGAATAGCTTTCCTCCGAGAATTTGCGTACTTCTCCATCAAATTTACTCACAAATTCCGCTGCGCCGAGGAGATAAGTGCGTCCGTCCTTATAGGTGATACCACCGTACTTTCTCCCGGAATAGAACGGCAGAGCAAAGACGATATCCTCGTCACTCCCCCCGATAAAGGACTTTCTAAGCGCCCTTGCGGTGGAATTGATATCCCTCGTCCCAACAAGCAGATCCGCAAGGATCTTATCGCAGTCTTCATTCTCCTCAAAGATCTCTTTTTTCACCACGCGCATCTCGCCCGTCGTGATGGTGCCCGTCTTATCGAGAAGGAGAGTATCCACGAGCGCGAGCATCTCGACGCCGTACATATCCTGCACCAAGGTATTCTTTTGAGAGAGTTTCAGGACGGAAGCCGCCAAAGAACAGCTCGTCACGAAGAACATACCGACGGGAAGCATCGCGAGCGCGGACGCCGCCGTGTATTTTAAAGCGTCGTGCATCCCCGACTCCACGAGGTAATAATTTACAAAGAAGGAACCGATCGCGAGAGGGATCAAAATAATAGATATTATTTTGATGATAAAGTTCAAAGCGTAAAAGATCTTGCTCTTCGGCTTGCTTAAACGGCGCGCCGCCTTGCCGATACGATGGATATTGCTATCCATGCCGACGCGATCCGCCTGAACGACCGCCTCACCGACGAGCACGTGGCTTCCGGAAAGGACATAGCTCCCCACGCCTCTCTTGATGATATTTGACTCACCCGTCAAGATGGATTCGTCGAGATCCACCGAGCCCTCGCGGATATATCCGTCCACAGGGACCTTGGATCCCGCGCGAATGATCACGAGCTCGTCGAGGACAATATTTCGCGCCGCGACTTCCACTCTCTTGCCGTCGCGTATGACGGTAAAGTCGGTATCCACCTTAAAGGAGAGACGCCTGACAGCGTTTTTCGCTTTGATGCCCTGCACGCTCCCGACGACGATATTACATACGATGATCAGGGATGAGAATGTATCGCTATACTCCCCGATGATGAATAGCATCGCGACGAGAATAAATGTCACGACGTTACAGAAAGTAAAGACGTTCTCAGCGATGATCTGCAGATAGGACTTGGAAGTATTCATGATCTTCCAGTTCGTCTGCCCTTCTTTCTTTCTTTGCTCTACTTGAGAGAAACCAAGACCCATCTCCAGGCTCGGAGAATATCTCTTTACAGGTTTTTTCTGTATGATCTTTTGTAACATATTTTACTTTATTTTGACGCTGAGATGTCTCTCGATGTCAAATTCATTCCAGGGGAAAACGGTATCATCGGGGAATGCCCGAAATACCATGATCTCCTTTTTCGTCGGGTGAGTAAATCTCAGCTCTGTGCTCCACAGCGCGAGCTGATTTGCCTTTACGTATTTATTTCCCGCATATTTCTGGTCTCCCACGATGGGGCAACCGATATTTGCGGTCTGTACTCTGATTTGGTGCGATCTACCCGTATGGAGCTTGACCTCGACGAGGCAGATCTTATCCTTTTTCTCGAGAATGAGATAGTCGAGAGCGGCATATTTCGCCCCTTCGACAGCCATTGGTACGACGGAGACGATATTCTTCGCTTCGTCTTTCAGGAGATAATTCTCCAGCCTGCCGCGCTTCTTGGGCGGGACTGCTGACAATACGGCGAGATATTTCTTTTCCATATCCTTCTCGCGCAAGCTCTCGGAGAGACGCTCTGCCGCCTTGCTCGTCTTTGCAAAGACCATCACACCGCCTGTCGGACGGTCTAGTCTGTGCACGAGCCCGAGATAGACGTTGCCCGTCTTATGATATGTCTCGCGAAGATACTCCTTGAGGAGGGTCAGCATATCGGGATCCTTCGTCGAATCCTCCTGCGAAGGCACGTTGACAGGCTTGACTACCACGAGGATGTGATTGTCCTCATATATGATCGGAATGTCCTTGTAAGTTACGTTCATAGGTCTCCTGCTGTTTATCCTTTGAATATCGCTACGCCGCTACAGCCGCAAGGGAGCTCGATCCCTTCCTCGGTGGGTAGCGCGAGTTCGTACGCATTGACGTCTATAGTATATTTCTTCCCGATCGCGAGTTTCAGCATATCCGCTATCACCGTGGGTTGCAGTCCCGTCGTGTAGGAATTGATCAGGAAAAAGAGCGGCTTATCCGACAGCACCTCCACCGTCCTCTTGAGGAGAGGATAGAGATCGTTCTCAAGTTTCCAGACTTCTCCGTCGGGTCCCCTTCCGAAAGAAGGAGGATCCATGATCACCACGTCGTAGCGATTGCCCCTACGGATCTCACGATTGACAAATTTCAAGCAATCGTCCACGATATAGCGGATGGGCGCTTTGGCGAGTCCGGAGGAAGCCGCGTTCTGCTTCGCGCGATCCACCATAGCGGGAGCCGCATCCACGTGAGTAACTGCGGCGCCTGCCGATGCGGCAGCAATCGTCGCCCCACCTGTATAGGCAAATAAGTTCAATACCTTGATCTCTCTCCCTGCGGAAGAGATCATCTTGATGATATCGTCCCAGTTCGCCGCCTGCTCGGGGAATAGTCCCGTGTGCTTGAAGTTTTTTGACAATTTCAAGTGAAAGGTCAACCCCTTCCTTTGCACGGTAAACTCCTCGCGAAAAGGCTTTAGGATCACCCATTTCTCCTCTTTTTTCCCAGCTTCCGCGCGATAGTACGCGTTCAACTTAGGATACGTAAAGAGATCAAAGGGTGCCTCCCATATCGCCTGCGGATCGGGTCTCAGAAGGCAGACCTCTCCCCACCGCTCGAGCTTATAGCCGTCGCCGGTGGCGATGATCTTATAGTCGTTCCATCCCTCTGCTATATGCGGCATACAGAGATGGTGACGGCTTTCCCGCCGAGATCGTATTCTTTCGTATAGCCATCATTCTCGCTGAAGGAGACGCTGTCCGCGAGGACGTCCTCCCCGACCTTATACTCCGCAACGATCCTCTCAAAGAGTGCGTCGCCGACCACGCCGAGCTTGATATGATCCGTGACCTCAAATCCCGCCTCTTTACGCATCGACTGGATCTTAGACACGAGTTCACGAGCGTAGCCTTCGTCAACAAGTGCTTGGGTAAGGGTGGTATCGAGTGCGACGGTGATCTTGCCGTCGGACTCTGCGCTGAAGCCCTCTCCGCTCTTGGTGGAGATCAGGAGATCACTCTCGGTAAACTCGACCTCTTTACCGCCGAGTTCCACGGTATATACGCCGCCGTTCTTGACCGCGGCGACCACCTCAGCCGCATTGCAGGCCGTAAGGAAATTTCTGATCTGACCGAGCAGAGCGCCGTACTTCGGACCGAGGGTCTTGAGCTGAGGCTTGAGTTCGTAAGTGATGAAAGACTGACTTTCGTCGGCACGCGTGATCTTCTTTACGTTCAGTTCTTCCGCGGCGATCTCGATGATCCCCTCCAGCTTGATCTCGACGTCGGTCTTGACGTAGAGATTTGAGAGAGGTTGACGATTTTTGATATTCGCCTTGTTACGGCAAGCCCTGCCGAGGAAGACGATATTCTCGATCAAGGACATCTCACGCTCGAGCTCCCTGTCGATATACTTCTCATCGGCGATGGGGAAAGAAGTCAGATGCACGCTGATCGGCGCGTCCTTATAGTTATTCACAACGAGGTTACGATACACGCTCTCTGCCATAAAGGGGACGAATGGCGCGATCACCTTGGACATCGTAGAAAGCACGTGATAGAGCGTCGTATATGCGGCGGCCTTATCCTCCGTCATCTCGGAGCCCCAGAATCTTTCGCGAGAACGACGCACGTACCAATTGGAGAGTTCGTCGGTAAAGTCGGCGATCGCACGAGCACTCTCGGTGATCTTGTAGTCGGCGAGACCGTCGTCCACCGTCTTGATCAAGGTATTCAAGCGCGAAAGCACCCAGCGATCCATCAAGGTCAGCTTGCATTTATCGAGGTCGTACTTGTCAGGCTGATAATCGTCGATGCCGGCATAGAGGGTAAAGAAAGCGTAGGTATTCCAGAAAGTGCCCATAAACTTTCTCTGCGCCTCGGAGACAGCCTCTGCGTAGAAGCGGGAAGGCAACCACGGCGCGCTACCGGTATAGAAGTACCAGCGCACGGCGTCTGCGCCCTGCTTATCGAGTACGCTCCAGGGATCCACGACGTTGCCCTTGTGCTTACTCATCTTGATACCGTCCTTATCTCCGACGTGTCCGAGCACGATACAGTTCTTAAAAGGTGCCTTATCAAAGAGCACCGTGGAGATCGCCATCAAGGTATAGAACCATCCGCGCGTCTGATCCACCGCTTCACTGATAAAGTCTGCGGGGAAATGCTTTTCAAAAGCCTCTTTATTTTCAAAAGGATAGTGCAACTGTGCAAAAGGCATCGAACCGCTGTCAAACCAGCAGTCCATGACCTCGGGCGTACGCTTCATCGTGCCGCCGCACTCACAGGGGAAGGTGATCCTGTCGATATAGGGACGGTGAAGCTCCGAGGGAAGGGTTCCCGAGAGCTCGAGGAGCTCCGCCTTGCTGCCCACGACGTGGATCTTGCCGCAATCGGCGCAAACCCATACGGGAAGCGGCGTACCCCAATATCTCTCACGAGAGACGCCCCAGTCGATGACGTTCTCGAGAAAGTTACCGAATCTGCCCGAACCGATGGTCGGCGGGATCCAGTTTACCGTCTCGTTATTTTTCAAAAGGTTATCTCTGACCGCAGTCATCTTGATAAAATACGAACTGCGCGCATAATAGAGCAGCGGCGTATCGCATCTCCAGCAGAAAGGATAGCTGTGGGTATGCAGATGCTTCTTAAAGAGGAGACCTTTCGCCGCGAGTTTCTCAATGATGGACTTATCGCCGTCTTTGGCAAATACGCCGACGAGATCACTCACCGCCTCCACGAATCTGCCGCGCTCGTCAACGAGCTGAACGAAAGGCAGACCGTATCTCCTGCCCACCTTCGCATCGTCTTCACCGAATGCGGGTGCGATATGCACGATACCGGTACCTTCGGTCAAGGTGACGTAGGGGTCATTGGTCACGTAATAGGCTTTCTCTGCCTCTTTCGTGCCCTTGATGTAGTCAAAGAGGGGCTCGTACTTCTTGTGCTCATAGTAACTGCCCTTCTGCACGTCCACGATCTCCGCGTCCTCTCCGATCACGGAAGCAACGAGAGCGGATGCGAGGATATAGTACTCGTCCCCGACCTTGACGCGAGCGTAGTCTTCATCTGCATTCATACACAGCGCGACGTTGGAGGGGAGAGTCCAGGGGGTCGTCGTCCAAGCGAGGAAGTAGGTATTATCCTCTCCCGCGACTTTGAACTTTGCCGTCACGGTCATGTCTTCGACGTCCTTATACCCCTGCGCGACTTCGTGAGAGGAGAGCGCCGTCCCGCAACGCGGGCAATAGGGAACGATCTTGTGTCCCTTATAGAGGAGGCCTTTCTCGTGAATGGTCTTGACCGCCCACCACACCGACTCGATATAATTGTCGTCGTAGGTGATATAGGGATTATCCATATCCGCCCAATAGCCGACGCGGTCACTCATGACTTCCCATTCGCCCTTGTACTTCCAGACGCTTTCCTTGCACTTCTTGACAAAGGGCTCGATACCGTAGCGTTCGATATCCTGCTTGCCGTCCATGCCGAGCATCTTTTCCACCTCGAGCTCGACGGGGAGACCGTGGGTATCCCAACCTGCCTTACGCTCGACGTGATATCCCTTCATCGTACGATAACGAGGAATGATATCCTTGATAACACGGGTCAAAATATGCCCGATATGCGGCTTGCCGTTTGCGGTAGGAGGACCGTCGTAGAAGGTGTACTCCTCCCTGCCTTCATTCGCCGCGACACTCTTACGAAAGACGTCGTTTGCCTTCCAGAAATCGAGGACTTCCTTTTCACGAGAACAAAAATCCAATCCGGTATCTACTTTATTAAACATATTCCTGCCTCTTCCAATAGTGTTTCGCATTGACATAGTCAATGCGTTTGTTTACTTTATCTTGATGAGTATCTTATTTACCTTGCCGCCGTCACCAACGGGGATACGACTGATCTCAAATCCCGTCAAAGTGGAGACGAGATCGATCAGCTTGCGATATCCGTAGTTTCTCGAGTCGAAATCGGGCATTCTCTTAGAGAGGTTATTACCAACCTCCGCGAGATACGCCCAGCCTTCGTCGTTGCCGATGCTGTTGACGATATCCCTGATGGCGGCACGCACCTTCTTTAAGGGGACGACGGAAACGGCGGGTTTCTCAGCCGCCTTTTTCTCCTTCTTTGCAGAGTCATCCGCTTCGCCCTTTGCCTTCTTCGGCTCGACCTTCTCCTCCGCCTTATCCTCTGCGTTCTTCAAGACTTCGAGATAGATAAACTTCTCGCATGCCTTGATAAAGGGTTGGGGCGTCTTTTTCTCGCCCATACCGAGCACCATCATACCCGCCTCTCTCAGCCTCATGGCGAGACGGGTAAAGTCGCTGTCCGACGTCACGAGGCAAAAGCCCGTCACCTTGCCGGAGTATAGAATATCCATCGCGTCGATGATCATCGCGCTGTCTGAAGAATTCTTGCCGGAAGTGTAGCTATATTGCTGAATGGGGGTAAAAGAATAAGTGAGTAGAGAATTTTTCCAATTGGAGAGCTGAGGCTTCGTCCAATCACCATATACGCGCTTATAAGTGGGGATACCGTAGTTCGTGACTTCGTCAAGGAGATCCTCGGCGTACTTCTCGGACACGTTTTCGGCATCGACGAGTACCGCGATCTTATTATCTCTGTCCATATAATCTCCGTAATGCGGCATAGGCCACAATTGCTTTAATAAGGGTACCGTGCAGCTTTTTTTGACAAGCACTACCGAAGCGGACGCGAACGTAGGTGACTCCACCGAAGCAACCTTATGGCACACGACAAACGCCGCTTAGTGCTGCTACCGTCAAGTCCTGACACGGTTCACAGGTTGTCGTTGCACAAGACACCGGGATCAACATTCCTTGCGCCGCTCAGCCTTCCATAATACAAGCCGAGAAAAGCATTCTGCCCCACTGTAGCGGATTGTGGGTATAGGGCACCGCTGGCTCCCCGCATAGCACGGTATGGTTATTATATCATAAAATAAAAATATAATTCAAGCATTTTGCAAGGATTATTCGATCTAACTTCGATGATGCCTTTTTCTTCTTAAATCGCTTTTTGTCACAAAAGATCGATTTCACGGGAAATAAGTCATAATGCCGAGTCAGGCGCAGTAAACATTTGGTATGAAGACACACCACGATTTATTGCGCTCGAATTATACTCTATACGGCGAGGCGGCGCCTACAGAACACGTCGTTCAGGACGCAAGGAGCAAGCCGAGAAAGGATCCGACATTCCCTCAAGAAAAGAATGAGAAAAAGCCCTTCTCCAAGGGGAAAACCATACTTCTCAGCGTGATGATCACTATCCTCGCCTTCTCTTTGACGTTGATCGCCGCCGACCTTCTCGGCAACGGCTCGGGGATCAAACTATATGCGAGTCTCTTCCAAAAGGAAAAGAAGACCGAAACGATCTACTACGCCGTGTATGCGACGCATTCTGCCGATATGTCCGTATCCTATAAAAACGCCGCGGTGATCCGCGAGGAAGGCGGCGCGGGATACGTGATGAAGGATGGAGAGGAATACTACGTGATCTTAAACGTGTACGACGACAGAGAAAATGCGCAACGCATCTCCGAGAGAAAGGCAAACTATGGGATCCTCGAGATCAAAATCTTAGAATTTGACACAGAAAAGCAACCGTCGCTGAAGATAGCAGAAGGCAGCAAAGGTCTCTATAAAGAAGCGTACGCTACTCTCTATCAAGCGGCAAACGATCTCGCCGCGGGCAAGTATGCGAAAGAAGATATGATGCGTAGCCTACTCTCATATAAAGAAAGGATCGTTGCGATAGAAAACGCCTATGCGGAGAGCATTTCGGGATCCCCCGACACCCCCTGTATCGAATATAAAGTGATACTTGCGGGGATCAGGAGCGCATTTGACAATCTTGAACACAACGACGAGCAGCTCGTCGCCGACGCGCGGTATTTCTCCGTGATGATCGTGAACGCCTACGCACTCTTCACTCAAAAATACTTCGCTTAAATCTCACATTTCGGCGAAATACCTTGAAAGTATTGCGCAAAACGCCTAAAATATGATAAAGTGAATAAAACGACGCGAGGTACGCACTATGGATAAATGGGATCACAGATTTATGGATATGGCGGAAAAGGTCTCCTCTTGGAGCAGTTGTTTCCAGGAGAATAGACAAGTCGGCGCGATCATCACGCGCGACAAGCGCATCCTGACCACCGGATACAACGGCGCGGGAAGCGGCATCACGAGCTGTAAAGAGCGCGGCGAATGCTTACGCAGAAAGCTGAATATCCCGAGCGGAACGCGTCACGAAATATGCTACGCCATTCACGCAGAGCAAAACGCCATCATTCAAGCGGCAAAGATGGGGATCAGCGTAGACGGTGCGACGATATACTGCACCCATCAGCCCTGCTCCATCTGCGCGAAAATGATCATAAACAGCGGCATCCGCAGAGTGGTATTCAAGTACGGTTATCCCGATGAATTCTCGATGGAAATGATGAAGGAAGCGAACGTCTTGATCGAGAAATACGGCGACGAAGAGTAAGAAAATATCAAGCAATATCGGGTCTCTCGCATAGGAGAGACCCTTTTTTATACCATCGACGCAATGTCGAAATATTATTCTATTTGTAGAACATTGACGAGTATAATATCATCTACTGACCGCCTTTTCGAGGATCAAGACGCAGAAATACATGAGCGCCGCGAGCAAGGTCAAGATCACCGTCGAGCACATGACAAGGCTGAGATTAAAGACCTGACCGCCGTAAACGATCAAGTATCCGAGCCCTTCTCTGCTGACGAGATACTCCCCCATAATGGTACCGACCCACGCCATGCCGACGTTCACTTTCAACGCCGCGATGATATTGGATAGATTTGATGGGAGCACGAGCTTAAATAAAATCTGCGCGCGGCTTGCGGAGAGCGTCCTCATCAAGAGGATCTTATCCTTATCGACCGACAGAAACCCATTTAGGATATTGATGATCGTGATGATCACGCTGATCAAGATCGCCATCACGATGATCGCCCCCTTTCCTGCGCCGACCCAAATGATAATGATAGGGCCAAGGGCGATCTTAGGAAGAGCATTCAGGACGACGATATAGGGTTCGAGGATCCTTCTCAGAGGTTCGATCGACCATAGGATCACAGCGATCACAAGTCCGATCACCGTCGCCGAGATAAAGCCGATCACCGTCTCAAGCAACGTCGCGGAAACGTGTCTCCACAGGTCGCCCGACCGAGACAGAGAGAGGAAGGACTCCCACATCTTTGAGGGCGAACTGAAAATAAAGCTGTCGATGATCTCGTATTTTGCGAGCAGCTCCCATACCAGAAAGAACTGTACGAGGAGAAATATCTGCATCATGACGATAAAGATCGTTCGACCTCTTTCCTTTTTCAAATAACGAAGATGCTCTTCACTGATCGCTTTTTCTCTCTTTTTCATCTGTAAACTCCAATTCTTTCCACACTTCTCTAAAGAGGTTTGCAAACTCAGGATGCTCACGCCTCTCTATGGAGGAAAGACTTTTATCGATAGGATTATCAAAGAGCTTCTTTACCGTCGCAGGTCTTGCGCTCAGGACGGCGACTCTGTCACAGAGTGCGATCGCTTCGCTGATGTCGTGGGTGACGAGGATAGCGGTGACCTTTTCTTCCGTGATGATCTCCCTGACGTCCTCTGCCACGTTGAGACGCGTCTGAAAGTCCAGAGCCGAGAACGGCTCGTCGAGAAGGATGAGTTTCGGGCGCAGAGCAAGGGTGCGGATCAGCGCTACGCGCTGCCGCATACCGCCCGATAATTCCGAAGGCTTTTTCTTGATAAAGTCTCCCAAACTGTACTTCTCGAGAAGGGAACGAGCATAACCGACTCGCTCCGCCGATTTGATCCCTCGTATCTCCAAGCCAAGGATCACGTTCTCTTCGATGGTTCGCCATTCGAATAGGTGATCTCGCTGTAACATATAGCCGATCTCGGAGGGGGAGATATTTCTCTCCACCTTCCCCGATGACGGCTCCAAGATGCCGGCGAGAATGGAGAGGAGAGTCGTTTTGCCGCTTCCCGAGGGACCTACTATCCCCAAAAACTCCCCTTCGCCAACCGAGAGATCCATCGAACGGATCGCCTCGGTCTCACCGGTTTTACCATGATATCGGTGCGTTACACCGATCAGCCTCAATATCTCATTCATTTTTTCTCTTGTACGATATGCATTTTAGCCCAGGTAGCTGTTATCCACGAGACTGTCGTAGTCTGCGCGCTTCGTCATCACACCCGCAGAGACGATGATATCTTGCAGATGCTCAAAGTCATCCTTCTTCAGTTTCATATCATCCACGTAGGCGCCGATCCTCTTATAATTCGCGATCGCAGAGGTCAAGACGGATTCGGAGGTATCCGCAAAGGAGGGTGCGACTGCCTTAGCGATTATTTCCGCAGTATTGTTTTTGACAAACTCAACGCCCTTTTGGATAGCCGCCAGGAACCGCGTGACCTTGTCGCCGTTTTTCTCGAGATAGGACTTTTCCGCACAGAAACAGGTATAGGGGATATCGCCCGCCTCTTCACCGACCGAAGCTACGAGATATCCCTTCCCCGCGAGCTCGAAATTGGTCGCGGCAGGTTCAAACATCGTGCAAAAGTCCCCTGTCCCGCCGTCAAAAGCCGCAGAGATCAGGTCGTACTGTACGTCGTAATTGATCGTCATATTGACGCCGTTTACGTAGCCGTTCTTTTTGAGGGCGTATTCGAGAGCCATCGCAGGCACGCCGCCCTTTCTGCCGCCGATGATCTCCTTATTCAGGAATGCGGTGGACCAATCAAAAGTATCGGTATCCTCACGTCCGATCACAAAGGAGCCGTCCCTCTTGGTGAGCTGTCCGATCACGATGGGGTAGTTCTTTTTACCCTCGTTATAGACGTAGATCGAGGCTTCGGGGCCGCAGAAACCGATATCCGCCTGCCCCGACAAGACCGCAGTCATCGTCTTATCCGCGCCACCACCGTTGGTCAGCTCGATCGTGAGCCCCTGCTCCTCGAAGTAACCTTCGCTCATCGCCACGTAGAGAGGCGCATAGAATACGGAGTGCGTGACTTCGTTCAAACGAATGACCTCTTCGGCGTCCTGCGAGCAAGCTGCAAGGGGCAAGCAGAGCGCAAGGAGCGAGACAACCAGTAATGTTACGATGATTTTTCTCTTCATAGTAATCTCCTTATTAAAAATTTCTATTCCATTCTATTCTCCGATGGGGAGAAATGTTTTCTTTCGGCAGGCTATCCCGAGCGAAGTAAATACCATACTTTGTTTGACAATATAAAAAATAAGTTATAAAATCTATTTTATGAGTAGTAAGGTCAAGAAAGAGGATTTTTATAATCCCCCAAACATTCTCACCTATCTCAGGATACTGTGCGTTCCCGCCTTCGCCGCGGTATTTTTTGCTGTGGACAGCACGAAGAATCTCAACGTCTATATCGCCTTCTCGATCTTCCTATTCGCCTCCGTCACAGACCTCCTGGACGGCTTTATCGCACGCAAATTCGGCTACATCACCGACCTTGGAAAGATGCTCGACCCTCTCGCAGACAAGTTGCTTCAAGTGACGACGGCGATCTGTCTCTGCATCAACGATTTCGTGCATTATTCAAATATCGGTATGCTCTTTATCGCCTTCCCCATCGCGTTGGGGCTGAAGGAAGGATTTATGCTCCTTTGGGGTATCATCCTCGCGAGAAAAAAAATCATCGTACACAGCAATTTTTTCGGAAAAGCTGCTGCATTTATCAACACACTCGGCATGCTTCTCAGCTTCTTTGCGGGGGAGACGTATGATCTCTACCGCATTTTGGCGACCGTCGTGCTCTCGCTCGGTACGATCGCCGCTTATATCGCGCTTATCGACTATAGTCGAAAGTTATACGTCCAGCTCGATCATTCGGTAAAGAATAAATCGGACTTGGATCTGAAATTTTGAGACAGAGGAACAAACTATGGAAATGGAAAAGACCTACGACCCCTCCCTATTTGAAGACAAGCTCTACGCCAACTGGATGGCGAAGGGATACTTTACCCCACATATCGATCCGAAAAAGGATCCCTATACCATCGTGATCCCCCCGCCCAATATCACGGGGCAATTACACATGGGCCACGCGCTGAATAATACCTTGCAGGATATCATGGTGCGTTTCAAGCGTATGCAGGGGCATCCTACCCTTTGGCTCCCCGGCACCGACCACGCATCTATCGCGACCGAGGTCAAGATCGTGGACAAACTCAAGGCGGAAGGCACGAGCAAAGAAGAGCTCGGCAGAGAGGGTTTCCTTAAGGCCGCTTGGGAATGGAAAAAGCAGTACGGCGGCAGGATCGTCGAACAGCTAAAGAAGCTCGGCTCCTCCCTCGATTGGACGAGAGAAGCCTTCACGATGGACGAGAAATGCAATCGCGCGGTGAAAAAGGTCTTTGTCAATCTCTACAACAAAGGATTGATCTATCGCGGCAGCCGTATCATCAATTGGTGTCCCTGCTGTAAAACCGCCCTTTCCGACGCTGAGGTCGAATACAGCGAGCAGGACAGTTTCCTCTGGCATATCAAATATCCTCTTACCGACGGAAGCGGCTATCTGACCGTTGCCACGACCCGTCCCGAGACCATGTTCGGCGATACCGCCGTCGCGGTCAATCCCAAGGATGAGAGATATGCTTCCATCATCGGCAAGACGCTTTCCCTTCCCCTCACCGATCGCGAGATCCCCATCGTCGCGGACGAGTACGTCGAGATGGACTTCGGTAGCGGCGCGGTCAAGATCACGCCTGCGCACGATCCCAACGACTTCGAGGTGGGTATGCGCCACAATCTCGAGATCATCCGCGTGATGAATGACGACGGCACGATGAACGAGAAGGCGGGCGCCGCCTATTGCGGCCTCGATCGTATGGTCGCGAGAAAGAAGGTGGAGGAAGACCTCGCCGCTCTCGGTCTCTTGATCGAGAAAGAGCCCTACAAGCACAACGTCGGCGAATGCTATCGTTGCCATAGCAGCGTGGAGCCCATCATCTCCAAGCAGTGGTTCGTCAAGATGAAGCCCCTCGCAGAGCCCGCGATCAAGGTCGTGAAGCAAGGAGATATCGAATTTATCCCCGAACGCTTCTCCAAGGTGTATTTCGGGTGGATGGAAAATATCAAGGATTGGTGTATCTCCCGTCAGCTGTGGTGGGGACATCGTATCCCGGCTTATTACTGCGAAGAGTGCGGCGAGACCATCGTTGCCGAAGACACTCCCACAAAGTGCCCGAAGTGCGGTTGCACCCATTTCAAACAGGACGAGGACGTGCTCGACACTTGGTTCTCGAGCGCCCTTTGGCCCTTCTCTACCCTCGGCTATCCCGATCAGACGGATGACCTCAAGTATTTCTACCCGACAAGCGTCCTCATCACTGCCTACGACATCATCTTCTTCTGGGTGGCGAGAATGATCTTCTCGGGCTTGGAGCACATGGGTGAGATCCCCTTCTCCAAGGTCATGATCCACGGCATCGTGCGCGATAAGCTGGGCAGAAAAATGAGCAAGAGCCTCGGCAACGGCATCGATCCTCTGCTGATCATCGATAAGTACGGCGCGGACTCTCTGCGTTTCTCCCTCGCGAACGGTATCGCCCCCGGCGGCGACACCCGCTTCTACGAGGAGAAAGTCGAGAGCGCGAGAAACTTTATCAACAAGGTCTGGAATGCTTCGAGATTTGTGATGATGAACCTCGAAAACGTCGAGCTCCTCCCCATCGAAAAGACCGATAAAACCATCGCGGATCGCTGGATCCTCAGCCGCCTGCAGGAGACTGCAAAGGCGGTCACCGACAACCTCGAGAAATACGAGATCGGCCTTGCAGGCGCAAAGATGTACGACTTCGTCTGGAGCGAGTTCTGTGACTGGTATATCGAAGCGATCAAGCCCTCGCTCTATTCCGACGACGCCGCCGTGAAACAAAATGCGGCATCGAATATCTACTACGTGCTGACGAACATCTTAAAGATGCTCCACCCCTATATCCCCTTCGTGACAGAGCACATCTATCTCTCCCTCCCCATTCACGAAGAGACCATTATGCTCTCGAGCTATCCGACCTATCGTGATGATCTATACTTCGAAAAGGAAAAGGCCGAATTCGAGGCAGTCATGGATATGATCAAAGGGATCAGAAATATCCGTGCGGAGATGAACGTCGCCCCCTCCAAGCGCATCCATATCACGGTCAAGACCGCAAATGAGGATCTGATCAAGTCGGGCGAAGGCTATCTCGCAAAACTCGCAGGTGTGGAAAAGGTCATCTATGATGCCTCGTACATTCCCGGCAAGAAAGAGAGCACCGTCGTCACAGCTGCTGCCGAGATCTATATCCCGCTCGGCGACCTCATTGACTATGACAAAGAGATCGAGAGACTCGAGAAGGAGAAAGCCTCCCTCGAGAAGGAGATCGCAAGGTCAAAGGGGATGTTGAATAACCCCGGGTTTGTCTCTCGCGCGCCTGAAAACGTGGTCAACGCAGAACGTGACCGCCTCGCCGTCAACGAAGAAAAGCTCGCAAAGATCATCGCGAATATAAAAGCATTCAGCGATTGATCAGGATAAGAGTGCCGCGAGAACGTTTTTATTGCGTTCGGTGATCTCTTCAAGGTATTCTTCCCCGACAGGGTGTGCCGCCTCGGAAGGTGCGACCTCTATCGTGAAAGATGGAATATCAAAGTTGCGTATGCACCAATCCTTATACCCACCTGCACTATTTCTCGTCAGTAGCGGCGTATAACCCGTCACAGCAGACAAACGATAAGCAATAGCCTCGTCCCCGGCGAGGCTATTTTCGTTCTGTCCCTTAAAGCCGTAATAGATGACCTCACCCTTGGTATGATAGGAGATCGTAGCGTAGGGAGAAATGCTTTTCGTGAAATCGGCAAGAACGTTCACCTCTCTTTCGCTCATGGGATAATATCCGATGAAACTCTCGGGAGCGGGGCAACGCCTATTCTGCCCTCCACTGCCCCAATCTGCGTTAAAATTCGTATTGAGATCCACCCCATTCGCATTCGCTTTATAGAGGGAATAATCGTCGCTACCGTTCACACTGCGCAGATATTCCCTCGTCTTATCGCAGGAAACGAAAGCATCGCCGTCAAGGACGAGGCGTATCCCATCGGGATCGACATTATAGATAAAGTATGCGCCGCCACCAAAGGAATGCTCGGCGGCGTATTTCGTCAGTTCGACGCCGAGCAATGCGGTGATATACTCTCGGGCGTGGATCGCGCATTGGACGATGACTTGACGCCCCGCATAACTCCCAACGTGCGAAGCATAGATCGGCTGCGAGAGCAAACTGTACCCTACCGTAAAAAAGTCCGAGGCGCCCTCGACCGAGCGGATTATCTCTGTCAATTCGGCATAATTCATAGTACATTTTATTACGACGTCTCTCGATCGGTTAAAAAAAAATCCTCCGAGCTATCCGAGGATAGGTCGGAGGACCGATGGATTATGAACCGATGATCAGCAAATGCCCTGAGCCATCATCGCGTCGGCGATCTTCTTGAACGCCGCGATATTCGCACCGAGGACGAGGTTCTTGGGCTGACCGTACTCAGCAGCAGCGGAGCTGATATTCTTGAAGATATTCTTCATGATATTCTTCAATTTAGCATCCACTTCCTCAAAGCTCCAGAAGAGTCTGCCGCTGGACTGAGCCATCTCGAGAGCGCTGGTCGCCACACCGCCTGCATTTGCGGCCTTGCCGGGAGCAAAGAGAACGCCTGCATCCTGGAGCATCTTGGTCGCCTCGAGGGTGGTGGGCATATTTGCACCCTCCGCCACGGCGATGACGCCGTTCTTGATGAGGGCAGCTGCGCCCTTCTCGTCGAGCTCGTTCTGCGTAGCGCAGGGGAGCGCAACGTCACATTTCACGGTCCAGATATCACGGCAGTTGTCGCCATAGACTGCGTCGGGATGCTTCTCGAGGTACTCCTTGATCCTGCCTCTCTTGACCTCTTTGATCTCCTTGATGAGCTTGATGTCGATACCGTTCTTATCATAGATATAACCATTGGAATCGCTCATCGCTACGACCTTGCCGCCGAGCTCAGTAGCCTTGACAGCCGCATAGATAGCGACGTTACCGCTACCGGACACGACAACGGTCTTGCCCGAAATGGTATTGCCGAAATGAGCGAGCATCTCGCTGGCGAGATAGACGAGACCGAAACCGGTTGCTTCTTTTCTCGCAAGGGAGCCGCCGTAGGAGAGACCACGACCGGTCAAGACGCCGACGTGCTCATTGGCGAGCTTCTTATAGTAACCGAACATGAAGCCGATCTCACGAGCGCCGACACCGATATCTCCCGCGGGGACGTCGGTATCCGCACCGATATGACGATACAGCTCAGCCATGAAAGCCTGGCAGAATTTCATGATTTCATTGTCGGACTTGCCCTTCGGATCAAAGTCACTGCCGCCCTTGCCGCCACCGATGGGGAGACCGGTCAAGGAGTTCTTAAAGATCTGCTCAAAGCCGAGGAACTTCAAGATAGAGAGGTTCACGGACGGATGGAAACGCAGACCGCCCTTGTAAGGTCCGATCGCGCTGTTGTACTGGACTCTGTAGCCCTTATTGACTCTCACGACGCCCTTATCATCCACCCAAGGCACTCTGAAAAGGATCACACGCTCAGGCTCGACGAGCATATCGAGAAGACCGCGTGCTTCGTATTCGGGATGCTTGTCAAAGACGACAGAGAGGCTGTCCAAGACTTCCGTCACAGCCTGATGAAACTCGGGCTGATTGGGGTTCTTCGCTTTGAGTTCTTCCAAAACTTTGCTTACATAAGTGTTCATATTCCGCTCCTTTTTATTTATTTGCATAAGATCAGAGCGCCTTCGCGAGGCGACTTGCTATCTTTTGCAAGAATTCCTGTGTCGTGAGGGCGACAGGGGTAACTCCCTCTTTATTAAAGATCGCTTTCAGATCTCCCGTCATATATCCGCTCTCCACCGTTGCGATCGTAGACTCTTCGAGGAGAGTGGCGAAACGCACGAGGGAAGGCAGGTTGTCCAGCTCTCCGCGCTTTTTCAGTCCGCCTGTCCAGGCAAAGATCGTCGCGATCGGATTCGTCCCTGTGGACTCCCCTTTCAAGTGTCTGTAATAGTGACGCGTCACGGTGCCGTGCGCCGCTTCGTACTCGTACTTGCCAGTCGGAGAGACCAAAACGGAGGTCATCATCGCGAGTGAGCCGAAAGCCGTCGCGAGCATATCGCTCATCACGTCGCCGTCGTAGTTTTTGCACGCCCAGATAAAGCCGCCCTTGCTGCGAACGACGCGCGCAACGGCATCGTCGATCAAGGTGTAGAAGTAGGTGATCCCCCTCTCTTCAAAGGCGGTTTTGTAATTGGTATCAAATTCTTCTTGGAAAATATCCTTAAAGCGATGATCGTAGGTCGCGCTGATGGTATCCTTCGCGCTGAACCACAGATCAAGTCCCTTGTTCAAAGCGTAATTAAAGCAACTCTTTGCAAAACTGCGGATGCTGGAGTCAAGATTATGCATACCGAGGGCGATACCTGCGCTCTTAGCGTAATCGCAGATCAAGTAGCGCTTCTCTTCGCCATCAGTCGTGACCACGAGCTCCGCCTTGCTTCCCTGCGGGCAGATCGCCTCCACGTCCTTATAGATGTCGCCATAAGCGTGACGCGCGATCACGATGGGGCTTGTCCATGTGGGAACGAGAGAGGAGACTCCCTCGACCATAATGGGCTCACGGAAAACCGTACCGTCGAGAGCGGCGCGAATGGTGCCGTTCGGACTCTTCCACATCTGCGTCAGCGAATACTCCGTCATTCTCTGCGCGTTGGGGGTGATGGTGGCGCACTTGATGCCGACACCCAGACGGTCGATCGCCGCTGCGGCGTCCTTGGTGACTTGGTCCTTGGTCGCCTCACGATTGACGAGAGAAAGGTCGTAATACTCACTCTTCAAGTCAACGAAAGGATAGATCAAGATATCCTTGATCCACTGCCAAACGACGCGAGTCATCTCGTCGCCGTCGATCTCTACAATGGGGGTAAGCATCTTGATCTTGTCCATAGTCCTCTCCTAAATATTATAAATGTATTTTATCACCCATACTATATTTTTTGCAAGGGTTCAAGGGTCATTTTTGCGGATAAACGGATAGATTATCTAAAACCCTACTATTAAAAGAGATTATATCTTTTACCTCAGCACGGCGAATGCTCTCCGCCATCACGCGAGAGAGGAGATCGGGAAATTCGATCCCGACTTCCTCAAAAAGATAGTATGCGAGAGACCCCGGCTGAGCGTTTATCTCGTTGAGATAGATCACGTCATGCTCTTCCGAATATAAATAATCGATACGTACGATCCCGTCGAGCTCAAATGCATTATACACCCGCTCCGTCATTTCGCGCACGCGATCAGCGAGAGACCCATGGAGGATCCTATTGCTTCCCGACTTGTACTTCCCTCCCTCGTACTTTTCACCAAAGGTCAAGAATTCGTGCCACGGTCTCGGGTTTTCCACCCCGCCGATCACGATGCTATCTCCCTCGCGAAATGCGGCGCAGTTCAACTCCATCGCTTTCTCGATCATCCGCTCGATCACTACGTCACGGTCGAAGGAAAAGGCGAGCGCGACTGCGGAAATCAATTCTTCTTCATTATGCGCAACGCTGATCCCGATACTCGACCCAAGCCTCGCAGGCTTTACGATCAAGGGATAATCAAGCGACTCCGCCCTCTCGATCACGTCCTCTCTCGCGCTACCTACGATCCCCTCCGCCGTGGGGATCAAGTGCGTCAAACACAGAGCCTTTGTCAAGCGCTTATCCATCGTCACGGCAGAAGGAATATGGCTCGGCGCCGTATAGGGGATAGAGAATATCTCCATAAGTGAGGAGAATCGACCGTCCTCTCCTTCTCCGCCGTGGCAACACATGATCATACAGTCCAAGACGGTCTTTCGCCCCCATACGGAGATCGCCCCTCTCCCATTCTTTCTCGCGAAGGTCACTTTACGCTTCTTTACTCGATGCTTCGCAAAGTCGCGTATTTCGATCCCCCCTTTTACGAGATAGAAATCCCCTTGATCCGCATAGATCGGATAGATCTCGACTCGCCCTTCGAGAGCCGCCGCCACCTGCGCCGCCGTAATGATCGAGATATCGTGCTCGTAACTCCTGCCACCAAATAATATGCCGACCTTCATAAAACCTCCTTACAGTAGATAATCTCGTGGGAGATCACTCATAATGAGTAGGACGTCCCCTGCTCTGAGTATCTCGCCGAATAAGATAGACGCCTCCTGCGTATCCTTTACACGGTAAATCGTCCTCTTTTCGCCGATACCCCGGATCACCTCATCGCCGTATCGACCCTCCGCGACGATGACGATATCTGCGACTTTCGCGATCTTTTCCCCGAGCTCTCGATTGTAACGCACTTCCTCCGCCCCGAGCTCCACGATCCCCGAAGTATAGACCACCTTTCGAGTTCCCTCAAATTCTCTCAATGAATCGAGAGCAACGCCTGCCCCCACGGGATTGATATTATAACTGTCATCGATGACGGTAACGCTCCCACGTTTGACGATCTCAAAGCGATGCGGCGGCGCCGTAGCCCTTTCACCCGCCACGGGGAGATAATCCCACGAGAGTCCCATTTCCACCGCTAAAGCGCAAGCGAGCGCAAAATTGATCACGCACGCCTTCCCCACTGCGGGCAGATGCAATCGTACTGACTTATCCCCTTTGGAGAAAGTAAAGGACGAGCCTTGCGCGGTAAAACTTTCCTCCGAGATCAGATAATCAGCATGATCGTATCCGACCCCGACCTTGCCTCCCACGCGCGAGTCATACAACGATCTGACGAGCGGATCGGTGAGATTATAAAAGACGAGTCCCTCTCTCCCTACGCGTTCCGCGAGTACGTTCTTTTCCGATAAGATGTCGTCGATACTCCCAAAGGTCTCGAGGTGCTGTGGTGCGATCCCGGTAATGACGCCGACATTGGGATAGACAATATCGCAGAGTTCGCTGATATCTCCTCTCTTGCGTGCGCCCATCTCGAGTATATATATCTCTTCCCGCCCTGTCGCATTTTGGAGCGCTCTCGCTATCCCGAGCGGCGTATTGTAGTTTTCGGGTGTAACAAATACGTCATACCGAAAAGAGAGAAGCAAGTCGAGATAGTGTTTCACGCTCGTCTTTCCGTAACTCCCCGTCACCCCGATCTTGATCCCCGCCCTCTCGCGAAGGATAGATGCCGCTCTCGCGATATATCGGCGGTTATTTCTATTCTCTATCGGCAACATCAGGAGATTTGTCAGAGCGAGTGATAAAGGCGCAAGCGCAGGCGTCACCGCCCACAGCCCTCCGAGCGATAGAAAATGCAGGAATAAGACCAAGAGGATATAGATCGGCAGATGCACAAGGAGGAGCCGTATCAGCCGCGCCGTATAGTTCACCACATTTTTTATCAAATGATGAATGACAAATATGAATATACCGGTGAATAGATACATGACTCCCGTCAATAGTTTTATGAGCCACGCTTTTGCAAGAGATATAATGAGTATTTCGAGAGTCGCGGAGAGCAAGAAATAAACGCCGCAGGCGACAAGATACTTTCTCGCGCGGAGGAATGCTCTCGTGTGATATCCTCCCCCTTGAAGGACAGATGCAAAAGGAAGGGAGAGATAATAGGAAAAACAAAGCGAGACGATAATCGATACGATCATACTCTATCCCGAAATGCGCGAATCAGCGAGGTGACGAGTCCCGCATTGGAAAGATAGGCGAAATGTCCCCCTTCCAAAAGGATCACTTCGCTATCGCGAATACTTTTCTTGAGCTTTTTACACATATAGAGAGGAGTATCTTTATCCTCTCTGCCCCATATCAAAAGCGTCGGGATCGTGATGCGCCTTGCATCAGTAAGATTGCTCTCATTGACGACATTGACAAATGTCTTTTTCATCACGCTAGAGAGCGCGGCATAATCTACGCTCCCCTTCGGGAGATGCTTCAAATGCAGTTTTTTACCTATCTTATAGGCGACGACTTTGAGATAATAGGATAGCCCTCTGCGAGGGGGGACCCCAGCGCTGTCTATGAGTACGATCCCTGCGACGATGGGGTCTTTTGCGGCGATACGCATCGCAACGCGCCCACCGAAAGAATGTCCGACGAGGACAACGTCCTCTGCACCGCATTTACATATAAGGTCACGGACTCCCTCGGCATAATCGTCCAAGGTCAAGGGATAGGACGGATGCGGCGTCCTACCAAAACCGTACATATCGGGAATGATCACTCTGAAACGTGGTGCGAGCCTGTCGGCGATCGTGCGAAAGGAGGCTATTTCTCCGCCCCACCCGTGCAAAAAGACAAGGCACTTGCCTTCTCCCATGTCGTAATAGTTGATAGCTGCCTCCTTATAGCTCCAACCAGTAAATGAGCGCGTTTTCCTTATCGGTATAGTAATGGGGACGAATTCCGACCGAGTGGAAGCCGTACTTCTCGTACAGTTTGATCGCGGGGAGATTGCTCTCTCTGACCTCCAGCGTCACTGCGCGCACGGATAATGCGCGTCCTCGCTCCAAGAGGTGCTCGATGAGAGCGCTCCCGACCTTTCTCCCACGATAGGACGGATCGACCGCTACATTCAATATATGCAGCTCGTCTAAAATGTGCAAAAAACCGTAATAACCGATAATAGAATGATTGATCTCAACTACAAAAAAAGAAGATAGCGGTTCCCGCATCTCGGAGAGGATCATCTCCTCCGTCCAGGGAGTGGAAAAGGAGAGTCTCTCGATACGAGCGATCTCGGAGACGTCACTCTCCGCAGCCTCTCTCAGTATATGATCACTCATGACTTCCCTTCCTTCAAGCGCTCGGCTTGGGACTTTCGCATATAGTTCGGCTTGAGATATGGGGTCTCGGCAGTCGGCGCGCAGGAGCTGTACTCCTTGTCCGCAAATGCCTTACGGAGAGCAAGGAGCGCGCCTCTCGGGAGGTCATCGAGGATCGACGACTGGTCGATCGTCCCTTCGGGGAGAAGGTTTTTCTCCATATTATCCTGATAGAGTGATCCCCCTTTCACGATGGCGACGTAAGCGCTGTCGTGGCCTGCGTCGATCATATATGCGGGCGCATTCGGACATGCGTAGCGCATCACCTCAAAGGAAGTGACCGCAAAACGCGGGAGAGACTGCGCGAAGGCGAAAGCATTGGCAAAAGTGACCCCGATCCTGATCCCCGTAAAGGAACCGGGACCGACAACTGCGGCGATCCCATCGAGATCATTGGGGGAGATAGAGAGCGCCTCGAGGACCGCCTCACAGGCGGGGATCAAGGCAGACTGCGTCGAGAGGCTCGCGTCGAAATAGCGGATCTCTTCCCTCTCGCCGTCAAAAGCGGCGACGTAGGATCTCTTCAGTGTAGTGTCGAGGATCAGTCCTTTCATTTCTGTCTCCTATTGGATTCTCGGATCGGAGATCGTGATCTTTCGTCCTTCTCCGTGATACTCTAAGCGAACGTCGAAAACTCGTGCGTGGATGTCCTCCGTGCGACACCACTCGATCACCGATATACCGTCCGCCTTGCCAAGGTACTCCTCCAGTCCGAGCTCGGAGAGATCATCGGACAGGCGATACATATCCATATGATAAAGATAGAGATTTTCGCCGCGATACTCCTTGATGATCGTAAAGGTCGGAGAGGTGACCTGTTCCTTGACCCCGAGGGCGAGAGCGATACCCTTTGTAAAAGTGGTCTTTCCCGCACCGAGCTCGCCAGACAAGAGGACGACGTCTCCCCCTCGCAGGTTCTCTGCGAAGCGTTCCGCCGCGGCGATGGTCTCTTCCCTTGTCTGTGCGAATATCTCCATACCTTGATTATAGCTGTATTAAGCGCAATTTGCAACGGTTTTCCCAAGAGAATGAGGATAGCGTCTTTTTTTCGGAGAAAGCCAAATTTCTTCTTGACTTTCCGATCATCGGGGACTACAGTATAGGTAGATACATTTTAGGGCGGAGTGAAAGTCTCCACCGGTGGTATAGTCCACGAGCCCGCAAGGGTTGAGCAGGGGCGGTTCCTGCACCGACGGTATAGTCCGGATGAAGCAAAATGTTCTTTTTTATTGTTTCGCCTGTCTATGCCTTGAATTGTATTCGAGGCTTTTTTATTGGAGGCTGCTATGAGCGCAAAAGATACTCTGAAATCATTTCGCAAGAAGATCACCCCTGCCTATCTCACTAAGCTGGCGGTATTGACGGCGATCTCATTTATCCTCTACTTCTTCGCGAAGTTCAGCCTTCCCTTCATCTTCCCGAGTTTCCTCGATATGCAGTTCTCCGAGCTCCCTGCTATCCTTGCGGGCTTTTCGCTGGGTCCTGTGGCGGGCGTTTTGGTCATTATCCTCAAATGCCTTTTGAAGTTCCCCTTCACGAGCACGGCTTTCGTCGGAGAGCTCACCGATATGGTGCTCGGCATCCTCTACGTGCTGCCCGCATCTATCATTTACTATCGTGATAAAAACAAAAAAAATGCCTTAAAAGGCTTGCTGATCGGAACTATCGCTTCCACCGTAGGGGCTTTGATCCTGAACCGCTTTGTATCCGTCCCCTTTTACGTTGATTTTTTCTTCCACGGAAACTTTGACGTGATCGTGAATATGTGCAAACCGCTCTACCCCTCCGTCACGAGAAGCACCTTTTATCTCTATTATCTCTCCGCCGCAGTCTTCCCCTTCAACGTCCTGCGACTCTTTATCGTCAGCTTTTTGACCTTCCTCGTATATAAGCGCATCTCAAAGATACTGCATTGGGAGATAAAGAGCCGAAAGGATCAGCCGGAAGATCAAGCCGATAATCGGGCCGAGAGCACGCCCGATAACGAGCCCGCAGATTTAAAAAACGAAGATTAATCGTATTGTAATAAAAAGTCCCGAGGGATTCTGAAGTGCATTTTGGAGGTGCACTTCAATTCCTCGGGACTATTTTATTTCAGAAAAGGAAATTATTTCGCCGAGATATACTCGTCGATCGCCTTTGCCGCGACCTTACCTGCGCCCATCGCGGAGATGACGGTAGCCGCGCCCGTGACGGCGTCGCCGCCCGCATAGACAGCCACACGAGAGGTGAGACCATCTTCATTCACAATAATACCGCCGTGACTATTCACGTCCAAGCCCTCCGTCGTATTTTTGAGGAGAGGATTGGGCGAAGTACCGATCGCCATAATGACGACGTCGAGGTCGATGTCAAACTCCGAGCCTTCGATGGGTACGGGGCGCCTTCTCCCCTTCTGATCGGGCTCACCGAGTTCCATCTTGATACAGCGGATACCCGTGACCGATCCGTTCTTAGGATCGCGAGGATCGGCGTCGTTATGATAACCGAGGATCTCGGTCGGATTGGTGAGGAGACGGAATTCGATCCCCTCCTCCATCGCGTGCTCGACCTCCTCCTTTCTCGCGGGAAGCTCCTCGATGGAACGGCGATAAACGATATACACCTTTTCCGCACCGAGGCGCAGAGCCGTACGCGCCGCATCCATCGCCACGTTGCCACCGCCGACGACGGCGACCTTACCGCCCTTCATGATGGGGGTATCGGGATCATCCTTGTACGCCTTCATCAAGTTGCTTCTCGTCAAAAACTCATTTGCGGAATACACTCCTTTCAAGGACTCGCCGGGGATATTCATAAAGTTCGGGAGACCTGCGCCCGATCCGATAAAGACCGCTTCGTAGCCCATCTCAAAGAGCTCGTCAACGGTGAGCGTCTTGCCGATCACGACGTTGGTCATGATCTCGACGCCGAGCGCCTTCAAAGTATCGACCTCTTTCTGCACGATGCTCTTCGGGAGACGAAACTCGGGGATACCGTACACCAAAACGCCGCCTGCAAGATGGAGCGCCTCAAAAACGGTTACCTTATACCCTTTCTTTGCGAGATCGCCCGCACAGGTCAGTCCCGAAGGACCGGAACCGATGACAGCCACCTTGTGACCGTTCGGCGCGGGAGCTACAGGAGCTTCGGTGCAAAAGGCGTTATGATAATCGGCGATAAACCTCTCAAGTCTGCCGATACCCACGCTCTCTCCCTTGATGCCGCGTACGCACTTGCTCTCGCACTGCGTCTCCTGCGGACACACTCTGCCGCAAACTGCGGGGAGAGAGGAAGTCTGCGTAATGACCTTGTATGCACCCTCAAAGTCCATCTCGCGGATTTTGGCGATAAACTCGGGGATATGTATATTGACGGGACAGCCGCCGACGCAAGGCATCGTCTTGCAGTTCAAGCAGCGATTGGCTTCGTCCACGGCGACGCTTTCCTCGTATCCGAGAGCGACCTCGCTGAAATTATGCGCGCGAACTTCGGGCGCTTGTGTGGGCATTTCGTTTTTCTTGGGATTCATATTCGGCATAATCACACCCCCTTGTAGAGATTGCACACTTTCTCGTGCACCTTGCGCTCAAACTCGAAGTAAGTCCTACCGCGGCTCATCGCCTCGTCGAAATCTACCTCGTATCCATTGAAATCGGGACCATCCACGCAGGCAAACTTCGTGACGCGCTTGCCGTCTTGATTCAACGTCAAACGGCAACCGCCGCACATCCCCGTGCCGTCGATCATAATGGGGTTCATCGAAACGGTGACAGGCACGCCGTAGGGCTTCGCCGTCAAGGTCACGAACTTCATCATGATAAGGGGTCCGATCGTGATGATCATATCAAACTGCTCTCCCGCATCCAGCATCTCTTTTAGCGGCACCGTAACGTTGCCATGTCTCGCGTAGGAGCCATCGTCCGTCATGACGATGAGCTTGTCCGAGCACGCCTTAAACTCGTCTTCGAGGATGAGGAGATCCTTGTTGCGGAAGCCGATCACGCTCGTGACCTCGGTGCCCTGCGCGTGCAGAGCCTCGGCAACGGGAAGCGCGATAGCACAGCCGACGCCACCACCGATCACGCAGACTTTCTTGAGTCCTGCGATATGGGTGGGCATACCGAGCGGACCGACAAAGTCCTGTATGTACTCCCCTTCGGCTTTATGATTCAGCTTTTCGGTAGTCGCGCCGACGATCTGGAAGATGATCTTCACGCCGCCTGTCGCATTGTCGGTGCCGGCGATGGTCAGAGGGATCCTCTCCCCTTCTTCATCCACGCGGAGAATGATAAACTGTCCCGCTTTCGCCTTTTTCGCGACAAGGGGCGCCTCGATCTCCATCATGGTAACGGTGGGATTCAAACTCTTTTTCTTCAAAATTTTATACATATCGTTTACCTCGATAAAGTAATTATATACTGCTCTCGTCCGCTCGTCAACACAAGACGCAGGCGGCTGCAAGAAATGACTATATATGGGCTATAAAGCCATCCACTACCTAAGGAAACCGTTGATGATCTGCTCTTCAGCCTCTTCCGCCGTGAGTCCGAGGGTCATCAGCTTGACGAGCTGTTCTCCCGCGATCTTACCGATCGCCGCTTCGTGCATCAGCGCCGCATCCACGTGATTTGCCTGAAGCCCCGGAACTGCGAGGATCCTGCCGCGATCCATGATGATGGAGTCGCACTCGGTGTGTCCGTAGCAAGGGGCATTTCCGATGATCTTTGCATCGAATTTCTGGAAGGAATCATCGCGAGCGACCGAACGAGAGACGACGTCGGCACTGCTATTTTCCCCCTCCAACACGACCTCGTAGGTACTGACGGCATTTTGATCATCGTGGGTCATGAGCCTCTCGCGCGCCACGAGCTTAGCATTCTCTTTCAACGAGGCGATTGTCTTTCTTTCGGTGTCGTCCACACCCTTGATCTGCACCATCTCCATCGTCATCTCGGCGCCTTCGTCGAGATAGGCTTCGGTCACGGGATTCAGAATGCGCTTTCCTTTGCCGCTACCCGAACCGTAATGCTTTTCAACGTAACGGACTTTCGCCCCCTTCTTCAAAAAGAAGCGATGCACGCCGTCGTGCTCGGAGTCTGCCGTACCGCAATTATCGATACCGCACCCCGCAACAATGAGCACGTCCGCACCTTCTCCGACGTAGAAATCGTTGTAGACGACCTCCTTGAGCCCACTCTTTGTAAGGACGACGGGGATATGAACGCTCTCGTTCTTTGTCCCGGGAAGGATCTCGATATCGATACCGCTGACATCCTTTTTGGGGGTGATCACGATATGTTCGGTGGAGCGGCGACCGATCGCCTGAGAGTCGGAACGGATATTATACGCGCCCTCGGGCACGCCGTGAAGATCTGCGATCTCATCCAATAAACGCAACTGTATCTCGTCGAACTTCATACGTCCTCCTTATTGCCGGCGCCCGTGCAGAAATTCGAGACGCTCGCTGAGCCGAGGAGGGTGGGCAAGATCTCCTCTTTGGAGCCTCTGCGCTTTACCCTGCCGCCGTCGATGACGACGATCTCGTCCGCTACGTTCAATATACGCTCTTGGTGTGAGATAATGATAATGGAACCATCGCGAATGTCGCGACGCATATCTTCAAAAACTTTGATGAGATTATTAAAACTCCAGAGGTCGATCCCCGCCTCGGGCTCGTCAAAAATGGAGAGCTTGGTCGCACGAGAGAGGATCTCGGCGATCTCGATACGCTTGAGCTCGCCGCCCGAAAGGCTGGCATTCAGCTCACGGTCGATATAGTCGCGTGCGCAGAGACCGACGGAGGACAAATAGAGACAAGCGTCTCCGACGGAGAGATGCTTTCCGCTCGCGATACGCAGGAGGTCGATGACTTTGAGCCCCTTAAACTTGACAGGTTGCTGAAAAGCGAAGGAGATCCCCCGCTTCGCGCGCTCGGTGATGGAGAGATCGGTCACGTCCTCGCCGTTGAAAAGGATGCTGCCCGCAGTGGGCTTCTCGATCCCCATGATCAACTTCGCGAGAGTGGACTTACCGCCGCCGTTGGGACCTGTGATCACGACAAGCTTTCCATCAGGGACGACAAGATCGACCCCTCGAATGATCTCTTTTTCGCTACCCGTCTCCTCTGATACGGTAAATGAAAGGTTCTTTAGTTCTAACATAATTCCTCTCGGGATAATTATTCTTCAATAATTATAATACTTTTTTTTCGATCTGTCTTGCGTTTTCACCTTCATTGATGATTTTTGACGAAAATATTTGTAAATACCGCGAATAAGGATAAAAAGAGAGACCCGATCGCGGGTCTCTCGATGTATCAGGGTCAGTCGGCGAGTTTGCACCGATAGATCTTGAGCTTGGGCTCGGTGCCCGAGGGGCGCACTACCATCGTACTGCCGTCTCTAAAGAAGAACTTCAGCACGTTGGACTTCGGCAATCCGTCGATCCCGAGGGAGTAGTCCTTCTTGGAGAGGATCTCCTTGCCATCGACCTCCTTCGCCACGCGATAGTCGTCCATGATCTTCTGCATCTTTACGAAGCCTTCTGCGCCCTCGAACTGGAAACTCTCGAGGGTAGAGACGTAATGACCATAGGTGGCGTAGATCTCCGCGAGCTTGTCAAGGAGCGACACGCCGATCGCGCGGTAATATGCAAACATCTCGGCGATCATAAATACGCCGTCCACGGCGTCCTTATCACGCACATACGAGCCGGTCAAGTAGCCATAGCTCTCCTCAAACCCGAGGATATAGGAATCCTCCGCACCCTTCTTTTCCAAGAGACCGATCTGTTCACCGATATATTTAAATCCCGTGAGCACGTTGACGGTCTTGATACCGTAATGATCGGCGATCTTTTCTGCGAGATCGCTGGTCACGATGGTCTTTACAAAGACCGGATCCTTGGGCATCGTGCCGTTCTTGATACGCATTGACGCGATAAAGTCAAGGAGAAGGAAGCCTACCTCGTTACCCGTCAAGAGGGTAAAGTCGCCCTTCTCATTCCTAACCGCGATACCTACCCTGTCACAGTCGGGATCGGTAGCGATCAAGATGTCGGCGGAGTACTTCTTTGCGTACTCCAAGCCAAGGGCGAGCGCCTCCTTGATCTCGGGATTGGGATAGGGACAAGTCGGGAAATGTCCGTCGGGCATCTCCTGCTCTTTAACGATGGTCACGTTTTCAAATCCCGCTTCCTTCAAAATGCGGGTAACAGGCACGAGACCCGTGCCGTTCAGCGGCGAATAGATGATATTCGCAGAGCGATCGGCGGGAGCGTCTCCAAGGACTGACTCTTTCTTTACTCTCTCGATAAACTCGGTCAGGACTTCGTCCTTGATATATTCGACCTTGCCCGAACGGAGCGCCGCCTCAAAGTCCATCACTTTGACGCCGTCAAAGACATCCGTCGCCTCGATCAAGGAGAGGATCTCTGACGCCGCGGCCTCGGTGATCTGACAGCCGTCTGCGCCGTAGACCTTATATCCGTTGTACTTCGCAGGATTATGCGAAGCGGTCACCATAACGCCTGCGGCAGTCCCTAAACGGCGAACCGCATAGGACAAGCAAGGAGTCGGCATCAAGGTCTTATATAGATATACCTTGATCCCATTCGCCGCAAAGATCGCCGCCGCGCGCTCAGCAAAGAGGCGGGAGTTGATCCTCGAGTCACAGCTGATCGCCACACTGCGATCCCCTTCTTTATAGTGCTTTATAACGTAGTCCGCCAAGCCCTGGGTCGCCTTGCCGACGGTATAGACGTTCATCCTATTCGTCCCCGCGCCGAGCACGCCGCGCAATCCGCCCGTGCCGAACTCGAGATCGCGATAGAAAGCGTCGGAGACCTTGTCCTCGTCCGCCGCGATCGCAGTAAGCTCCTTGACGAGCTCATCTTCAACAACTTTACTCTTCCAAATGTCAAATAATGCTTTTACGTCTCTCATAGTCATCCTTTTCCGTTATTTTTTTATTAAAACAAAACTGTCCTTATTAAAAACGAGCTTGAATACAGGCATCTTATACACCGAGAAAGCCGCGGGAAGGACTGCAGTCACGTAGTTTTCAAACCCGCTGACCGCACAGAAGACGGCGTTCTTATCGCCGATCTTGTCCTCATCGTACGCCTTCGCTTTGACGGCGTTGTCCGCAGGAACGTACTCGACCTTATTCTTCTTAGCATACTTCTTGTCGTAAACGAAGCCGATCTTGTCCGAAATGAGCTTCATCGTGTATGCGCCGTCCTCTACGCCGAGATCGTCATAGACGAGCTTATTCTTGCCCACCTTGATCACCGTCTTGCCCTTCTCCGTCTTCACGACGCAGTCGGCGGTATTATCAGAGATCTTTTCGCGAGAATTGAGTCTGAGACCTACCGCGCTATTGAAGGTGATCTCCTTAAAGGGGACGTAGAGATCGATCTCCTCGCCCGCGGTCGGAATGACCTCGGGAGCGCCCTTGTCCGAGCCTTCGTCCAGCGCCGCCTTCTTCTCGAAGTAAGAGGTCTTGATACGGAATACGAAGTAGCCGTCCTTCGCGTCGCTATTCACGTAAAAAGCGATGCAGTCATTCCCCTGCACGGTAAAATCGACTTTTGCCTTGATATGGATGCAATCGGGAGTGGGGTCGAGACGAACCTCCGTCGCGGGGATGCGGATCTCCGAGACGTCGCGGAGAGTGAAGTCAAAGAACTTCTCGCGAATGCTCTCGGGAAGATCAAAGCGGGTGCCGTTGAGCACGAGCTCGTTATTCTCGATGGTGCAAGGCACGCGATTGACGTCGGGCACGCCCATGATAGACTGCTGCGTCACAACGTCGAAGAGGTGCGCCTTGTCCATATCGAAGGCGAGATAGAGCTCCTTCCCTTCCACGATGTCGTAGTCGGTCGGGATCTTGACGATGACATTCTTCTCAAGACCGCTGACAGAGGCGTAGATGATGGTCTCGCTGCCGAGATGCTCTACGACGTCCACCGTCGCCTTGATGCCGGACGCTGCGAGCTTGATATTCTCGGGACGGATACCGAAGAGAACCTTCTGACCGATATACTGCTTGTCCGAGAGCTGTTTCGCCTTGGTCTTGGAGAACTTCGCAGTATGATTCTCGCCAAAGGAGATGCCGAGCGATCCGATCTCGAGGAGATTTGCCTCATAGATATTCATTTGCGGAGAACCGAGGAAGGTCGCGACAAATACGTTTCTCGGCTGTTCGTAGAGGGTCGCGGGAGAATCAACCTGCTGGATGAATCCGTCCTTCATAACGACGATACGGTCACCCATCGTCATCGCCTCGGTCTGATCGTGCGTGACGTAGATAAAGGTGGTCGCAAGTCTCTTATGCAGTTTGGTGATCTCCGCTCTCATCTGGACGCGGAGCTTGGCGTCGAGGTTGGAGAGAGGCTCGTCGAGAAGGAAGACGTTAGGCTCACGAACGATCGCACGTCCGAGCGCGACTCTCTGTCTCTGACCGCCCGAGAGCGCCTTGGGCTTTCTCGCGAGGAGGTCGGTGATGCCGAGGATCTGAGCGGCATTATTCACCCTCTTTTCGATCTCCTTGGAATTGACCTTGCGGAGCTTTAGTCCGAATGCCATATTCTGAAAGACCGTCATATGGGGATAGAGCGCATAGTTTTGGAAAACCATCGCGATATTCCTATCCTTGGGCTCGACGTCGTTCATCTTGGATCCGCCGATATAGAGACTACCCGCGGTGATCTCCTCCAGTCCTGCGATCATACGAAGCGTCGTACTCTTGCCGCAACCGGACGGACCGACGAAAACCACAAACTCTTTATCTGCGATCTTGAGGTTAAAGTCGGAGACTGCGCGCACGCCGCCCTCATAAACCTTATAGATGTTTTCGAGTAATAAATCAGCCATTGTCCTTATTCTCCTTTTCGTCTATCGACTCCTCTCGAGCCGCTAAACCTTTATTTATATAGTCGGTATAGTACACCGAATTTATATACTTATCAAACAGCGAGTGACTGAATAAGGTCACCGCCAGCACAGTAAAACCGTCCCCCCATAGCGCAAAGACCGCCGCGATCCCGAGGAGAGCCCAAGTGGATAGAAGGGTCAATCCGAAAGGCAGAGCCATCGTGATCGCAAAGTAGATCAACGTCAGCGGGAAGTGCATGATCGCGAAAGAAAAGCCGTTTTTCAGCGCTCCGCTGAAAGGGAGCTCGTAATAGTTATCCACCGCGAGGAAATACTCCACCGCACCGTACACGATCATAAAGATCAAGGTGGTCGCACCGATCCCAAGTCCCTTGATCCAGGTATTTGAGTTAAAGGCGATCACGTAGATGGACGCCGTCTGCCAGGCAAAGACGACGAGCCCGACGATACACCCTGCGAGAAAGCCGCGTAGCCAGCCTTTCTTTATCCCGCCGAAGAACAGCGGTCCGATATAGCCCGCCTCGTTGTGCGCCCTCTTCTTCATCACACCGAACGCCGCATAGCGCGCAATATAACGCAAGCCGAAGAGCGGGATCTCGATGAGACCTAAGAAGAAGCAGATCGAGAAGATCAAGGAGGCGTCGGGGTTATTTGCGAAGCTGATCATCAAGATCTCCAAGACGAAGCCTGCGGCGAGAGGGAGAGAGAAAAGGAACAGCAATAAGCTGACCTCTGCAAGAAGGTAAAAGTCGTCCTTGACTACCGTCTTCAGGAGCTCCTTTCTCGTCTTGGGAAGAGCCGCGTCGTCTTCCTTTGCTTTCAATCCCTTGTACTTAAACATCTCATCCTACCAGCCATTCGATCAAGGTGAAAGAATGGTTCGTCACCTGCCCCGAATTCATCGAAGCGGCGACAGCGAATACAATGTATTCGTCATATTCAAACGTAAAGTAAGCGCTGAGCGCCTGCTTTCTCTCCGAGGACAGATACACGCCGTACTGTACCCCGTTTCTGTTATACGCCTCTCCTTCGATCCCTACGATCGGCTCAAAGGCGCGTTCGCAATCCGTCTCATCAGCGATCTCTTTCGGCACGATCACGACGTCCGAAGCAGTCAACGCGACGAGGGAGTACTTCTCGTCAAAGGCATTTCCCGTCCGGGGATAGGCAGAGGAGATACTCACGAGTTTCACGCCCACAGCCTCGGCGGCGATATCCTCTACTTCGTAATCGTTTACTACGCCCGCGTAGAAGACCTCGAGTTTCTCCGTCTCTTTGGGAGCGTGATACAGTCCGAAGACCCATAACCACAGAAAGACGGAGAGCACGATGACGACGAGATACTTGATCCAGTCGGAAGGCAGAGAATCAAGAAATCTCTTTTTCATCTCTTTCTCCCATCTCTGCGAGCTCATATAAGACGCCCGCTCTGATCTCGACGATATATTTCACCCCTTCCTTCAAGGAGATATCCCCTTGATAATGGTGCACGTCCCTCTCGCCGTCAGGCAGGAGGAAGCGGAAGGTCCTCATCTCGATCCCCTCATAGGTCAAACTGTCCAGCTCTTTTATAAAGACTCCGTACTCACGCTCAGGGAGCGCGGAGAGCACCTTATCGAGCAAGCGGTCTGTCTTCTTTGCGAAGTCGTACTGCACCGAAAAGAAGAAAACCGAGTAGCAACCGAATGCGATCGTGAGTACGATCGTCACCGCCATATAAGGCTGATACCTATCGGGAGAGAGAAACAGGAGAAGGAGTGCGGCGATGACGAAGAGGGACGCTATCGCGATATAGATCGTGAGGAGTCTCTTTTTTCGCCCTTCCGCGGCAACTCTGTCCTCTTCCCGAATGAAGATCATAGAGTGTCCAAGACCTTCTTTACTCTCGCACCGAGGATCTTATACCCCTCGGGTCCGAAGTGCAGTTTATCGTCGAGATAGTGCGAGAAGATATACTCGCCCTTCTCATCCTTGCAGATATCCGCAGTCTCGATATAGGTCAGATAAGGGAGCTTCCCCGCCTGCTCTTTCTCCCAAGCGTTCAGCTCTTTGACAAAGTCCTTATACTCGTCGCGGGCAAAGCTGGTCTTGGTGGCAATGGTGACGATCTTTACCCCGGGAAAATCCTCGAGGAATCTCTCCCACGTCGCGAGGAAAAGCTCCTTGGTCTCTTCGACGGTATAGGAGCAAACGGGCTCGTTATCGCCGTAGTACCAAAGGACGACCTTGGGAGCGAAGGGCTTCGCTACTCTCTCGTAGTGGAAAAGCGCCTCGTCCGACGTCGATCCGCCGAAACCCGCATTGATGGCTTTATACGCCTTAAATTCCTCTTCTATGCTCTTCCAGATACCGAAGGTACTGCTACCGTAAAAGAGAACGTCGCATTCTCTCCCTTGTTTAGCTATGATCGCCTGCAGTTCAGGCTCGTAGCGATACATGTCAATCTTATGCTCAACCATTGTAGATCTCCTTTTCTTTCGCGATAAACGACGACTTTACGACGGCGCCCCACAACTCATATCCCGCGAGAGACATATGCAGGAGGTCGGTCTTGAAATATGCCTGCGAGTATTCACCCGACTTCTTCTCGAGGACGACGCCTGCGTCGATGATGTTCATATAATCTTTACCCTCGCCTGCGGCAAACTCGATGATCGCTTCATTTGCAAAGTCGATCGCCTGTTTTCTGGTTTCCGCAGAGCCTGAGCGAACCTTTGAATCATTATAATATCCGGGCACTTTATTGATCAGGATATAATGGATCATCGTATCGGGGAGACAGTCGTGGATATGACGGAAAAGTCCCTTGAGATTATCCGCCGTGACCTGTCCACTCTGACTATAGTTGATGATATCATTGATACCGACGTAGAGGATGACCGCTCTCGGATTAAAGGGAATGATCAAGCGATCGGCGAGGGTATCGCGCCAATAAGCCGCGGAGGAGCCGCCGATACCCACGTTCTTTGTCCTCGCGGGTGCCATATACTCCGACGACGCGCTCCAATTCTCCATCGAACTGGAACCGCCCATAATGACCTCGTAAGAGCCGTAATAGTCAAAGTCGGAGGAGGAATTGCCGGGTTGGGCGGGATCCTCATATCTCTTCGCCTTGATCTCAAAGGTGCTCTCGTCGATACTCTCCTTCTTTGTGGAAGGATCATCCGTGATCTCCAAGCTCGCAGATACGTCATTTACCGTGACGTTGACCGCTGTCGTCGCCCCACCTGACGTGTAGGACACGGAGACAACGCCCGCCGCATAGGTCGCGGAGTTGATCGTCGTCGAAGAAGCGCGCGTATAGGTCAAATATTCCCTGACGTCAGAGGATTTATGGGTCAGTCTATTGATACCGACGGTCGTGAGGTTTACGTTGCCTGCGGAGACAGGCTGATTGCATACGGCTGTCAGGTTGAAGGGAGTATTATCGTCGATCTTCTCCACGAAGGTGAGTCGAGTTTCGCTATAAGACTCCTCGTTTGCCACCGCTTCCGCCGAACGTTCCCACGCCGCATAAAGATTCAAACTGCCGCTGAGCGGTGTGGAAAAGTCGAAAAGATCCGTTCCCTCTTTATCCGTCGCCCATCCCTTGAAGACGTATCCCGGTCTCACGGGATCGTTGGGCGGGGTCAAGACCTGCCCCGTCTTTACCGACTCGGAATGATAAACCGTATTTTCGGCGATGACCTCTCTCCCCGACGTTAAAGTCATCGACTCTCCTTCGACATTGGTCATATATCTGACCATAGCGTCGATCGGCGTGTACTGATATGGATCAGAACAGGCAGAGAGCGCGATGACGGTGACGATAGAGATCACCAAAATGAGTGCTATGGTTATTTTCTTCATAGTTTACCCTCTTTATAGACTTGATCGCAAAACTCCTCGAAAGGAGCGGTCGCGACGCAGACGAACTTATCCGCCGCGCCGTAATACACGTACATAGTCCCATCCTTCACCACGATCCCCGTCGGGAAAACGCAGCCATTATAGTAGCCTGCGGTCTCGTAGGGATATTCGGGCTCCATAACGAAGTCCTTGGTGCGGGCGAGCACCTTGGTCGGATCCTTCTCGTCGAGGATCACCGCACCCACGCGATAGGCGCCGTCCTTTTTCGCGACACCGTGATAGAGCATCATCCAACCGTACTTACACTTGACGGGAGGGGTGGAGCCGCCGATCTTTGCGCTCTCCCACCATTCCTTACCCTGCATGAGGAGAGTGGGCTTGTCCCATTCCATCAGGTCGTTTGAGAAAGCGATCCAGATCGCAGGATTTGCGTTCTCGTAGCCTTCGCCGCACCACTCCATCGGGCGAGAGATACGCACGTATCTACCCTCCACCTTCTCGGGAAAGATATATACGTCGCGATCATCATAGCGGCTGTCGGTGATACGTCCGAGTCTCTTCCAGTTCACGAGGTCGGTGCTGACCGCGAGGCTGGTAAAACTGCCGTTTGTCAGGAGCATCGTGGGACCCTCCTGCGGCTTAAAGCCGAAGTACTCGCAGTCGTCACGCCAGTACTGTCCGGGCGCGAAGGTGCGCGATGCGTAGGTCAAGTAGTAGTAGTCCCCCATCTTTACGAGACGGGGATCTTCACACCCGCCGTCGGGGCCTGTGGGATCGGGAGAAAGCACGGGTTTATCCGATACGCGCTCGAAGTGAAAGCCGTCCTTGCTGACCGCGAGTCCGAGATGGATATAGTGTGTCAGATCGTTGCCTGCCGCACGATAGAGCATCTTGAACTCACCGTCCTTCTCGTCGTAGATCGCGGCGGGATTCAGCACGCAGAGTCCCTCCCAGGAGTCGCCTTTCGCAGTTAAAATAGGGTTTTTGTCGTATTTATTCAGTTTCATAGTTTTGTCCGCCTTTGGTGTTTATGCCGCGTAAGGAGTTACGCTGTTGGTCGTTACGGTAATAGAATTGTCAAAGTAGATCTCATCCAAGTACAGACTGCTCATAAAGTAGGTGTTCGAGGGATCGTTGGGGTTTTTGATATAGATCGAGATGGAGGTGATGTCCTTCACGTTCGAATAGGAGAAGGATACCGAATCATCCCCCTTCTTCTTGAAGTTCGAGAAGCCGATCGAATAGGTATTCCAATCCTCCGAGATCGCGTTCAGCTTATAGATATAGGAGACCCCATTCGCCGAGAGGATGATCTCGATATTCGCCGACTTATTGTCACCCTTCAGGAGGAAAGTCAAGCCCTTTGCCTTCACGGCACTATCAACTATAATATCCGTGTAATAAGGTGCGACTTGATTTGCCTTATACGTCATCTGTTGCGACCTACCCTGCTTAGCGGTAACCTCGGAGGAATAGGAAAGCGCGGAATTCGACGCAAAGCTTGACGACTCTACTGCATTCTGTTTGACAGCCCAAAATACAAAGGTATCGTCGCTGTCAAAGTCGCTGATCATCGCGATATTCGCATTCGTCTCAGACTTTGTGATCTTAGCCGAAATATTTTTCCTCACGTAAGCGCTCGCATTGGTGAACTTCAGATTATCCACACAGACGTATCCACCCGTAGCGTACTGATGCTCATAGAAGATCTTATAGGTTGACCTAAATGCGATCGTGATCCCCGTGATGCTTTCGCAGGAGATATATCTCGATCCGAAGGAATCCTCGGTCAGGTCAAAGCGCGAGAGCGGGATAACGTAGCTCGTCCATTCCTTATCGATGTCCGCAACCTCGTAGAAGTAGAGTTCGCTCGGGCCGCCATGGAGATAAACGGTCATCGTCGCGTGGCCGCCTACAGGCACGTCCTTCGCATGGATCTCGATGGCGGTATAGTCTTTGACCGATTCAACCAAATTCACGCGGTATTCCGCATCGGGGAGATCGGTCTTGTAATAGAACTTCGCCGAAGTATTATTCGCACCGAGCGCGGTATCGGTATAGAGCGAGATCGCCTCGTCCTTATTTCCCGTCGAAGTCTGCCACTTGTAATAGACCGACAGCCCATTCTCGTAATCTTCAAATCCTTCGATCAGTCCATTCTTGACCTCTCTTTGATAGAGGTCCTCTACTTTCTCGCTAAGGGCTACCACCGAGAGGTGATCCACGGTGATCGCTCCACCCTGATAGCAATCGCTGAGTCCGAACTGGAGCTGCTTTATATAATAGAACTGCCTGATACCATCTCCCTTAAATCCTCCTTCCGCAAGGGTAAATGCGGAGAAAGGAACGATCAGATTGCCGTTAGCGGGGATAGCGGATGCCGCGATCTTAAAGACCCAGATATCGTCGTCCTCCTCGATCACGCGCAGGAGATAATTAAAGTTTTTCGTCGCGATCCCATCGAGATTTACGTGGAAGGAGAAGGCGTCGCCCGTAGCGAGGATCTTGCCGAGAGGCATCTTGACAAAGCCGTAGCCCTGCTGATCATCAGGAACGCCGCTGCGCGTCGTAAAGGCATAAGTCAGAGCGTCACCGGACCCGCTCACCGTATTTGTGAAATCAAAATACGCACTGTCATTTGCAAAGGTCGTGGCATAATCACGGAAATCAAAGTGCTCCACGAAGAGATGACCGTAATCCTGCAGTCTGATCGCTCGGAGGTCGCTGAAATATGCTACGCCGTCGCCGTCTACGCGCTCAAAGACGAGCTCCATACTCTTGAGGTACTGGTAGTCGAACTTCTCGTTCATCACCGGAGTACCCTTAGTACGCAGAGTAAAGTCCTCAAGGGGCATGATGATGGTCTGACGCGCACCGCTCGCGAGCTTGATCTCGCTGTACCAGTACTCATTGTCCTCATCGATGACGCGGAAATATGCCCTTGCGTCATTGCCCGAATAGTAGAAATTGAAGTAGAACGCGTCCAATCCGTAAAACTCGGTCTCCAAACTGCGCGTCACGACGACCCAACCGTTGGATTCGACGTAATCCTCGCCGCGCTGGGTATCCTCACTATCAAAGGAGACGCGGAGCGAGTCCGTTTCATTGGATTTCCCCCTAAAGAAGGAGGTATGATCCAGCTTGACCGTCGCCTTGGAGCCTACCTCGTGGACTTTCCATTCATCGGCGTAACCGAGGGAGACCTTGATCTCCTCGGAAAGGGTCGCCTGATAACGGAAGGTCATATATTCCCCTGCCACGACCTCGGTGTGGTCACCGTTTACGGCGGTGACGCGCCAATAATAATTGCGATCCTTCTTTAGATCCGCATTGAGGTTATACTTCGTCCCGACGATACCCGACTTGATGATATAGTACTCATCCGTTACGTCAAAGTACTCGTCCGATGCGATCTCAAGGGTATAGGTATCGGCATTTTTCGCCTCTTCCCACACAAAGGCAGGGATCTCCGTCACGGTCACGCCGTTTGCGGGAGTCACCGCAGAGAATGTATCGATATCCCCCTTCTTCGCCTCGGTGGCGATGGTCACATTATTTATAGTAGCGTCGGAGATCGCGCCGTATGTAAGGAGCCCGCCGCAGAAGGCAAGCAAAACTATCAAAGATATCACGATTGCTTTCTTCATAGGCTATATCCTCTCGGTCGAAACGACCATCATTGTATTTGCGGGGATCTCCATCGTCACTTTCTCATTCAGAGTGCCCTCGAGGACGTAGTTAGGCGTGACAAAGCCGTTCTCGTCCAGTTGGAGAGTCTTTTCGCTATAGAGATAGACGTAGAGCTTCCCATCGGTCTCGATCTTTTCGTCAAGGATCAGATCTTGGGAGATCTTGGTCTTGGAATTATTGACCACGACGACGCCGCCCTGCGTGCGATCACTATTTACCGTCGCGAGTGCGCGCACGCCCTCGGGCAGGTGCATCGCACCGTAGATCGTATTACCGGGACGGAGCACATTCGTCAGGAGCACAGAGGAGTGATACCAAGGACGGTACTCCTGCTTGCCGATCTCTGCCGTCGCGAGGGTGGAGAACATACCCCATTCCTTCGCGTTTGTGCCGTTTTCGGTGTACATAAAGTGCATCGCGTCGTCGAGATCCCAGTAAACGATACCGTTGATACCCGCGTTGATGCTCTGTATCGTATAGTCCGCCATACGCAGACCGTAGCCGTAGGTCATGATGAGCTCGTTACAGTCGGTATCCTGCTTTTTACCGGAGAGAAGACCCGCTTCCCAGATGTACATATGCTTGGAAGTGCCGAGAGCTTGATCGTGATCCTGCACCGCAGAATACAGCTCGAATACCGACTCCTCGTACGCGCCCGAATCGATCTGACTGTTATTGACGTAGAGGTGCACGCCGTAATTATCGAGGATATCGGAGATCGCGTCCGCGGCCTTAGTGAGATAAGGCTTGGAGGTGATCAGAGTCGTGGTATCACCGCCGACGATGGAGAGATCAGTCAGTCCGATCGCATCAAATGCAGCTTTGACGTTCTTGACGCCCTGTATCCACTTTTCCGTCGTGTTGTAGGCATTCTTGGAGGTACCCTTGGAACCGTAGACATTGGGCTCATTGGTATTTACGAACCATTGAATGCAACTATATCCCTTGATCTTGATGAGATACTCCATCAGGTCGGCGCACATCTTTGCCCACCGAGGATCTGCGGTCACGTCCCCCTCGATCATACCGAATATATCCTTCTCGGGGTCGGCATTACCGATCACGTTCCAGACGCCGAAGGCGACCTTGATACCGTGCGCCTGACAATAGTCCAGAACGTCGGTAGCGTTGACCATCTGCTTATTATTGAAGTTGTAGCTCCAGGTATCGTCATCGAGATCGGTATTGTCGTAATTGTTAAAATCCGTCACGAACCAGTCGAGATTGGTCATACAGCGGACGAGCGCGGGGTTGAGCTTGTCCACTGCGGCGAGTACGCGTGACCACGAACCTTTCACCATCTTGTTGGTGTCTTCGTATGTACCCCACTCCACGCCGAGTCCGTCAAAGGATTGGCTGATGACGTCTCCCGACCCAAATCGGAGCGAGACGTGCACCTCGTCCTGCTTGCACGCCGCAATGAGGGTGCACAGCAGTACGAGGAGTAGGATAATGGCAATAATCTTTGTCTTCATATTATTTTCTATTCAGATTGATTTCATCAAGCACGTTCTTCCAAGTGGTAGAGGTCATCTCGGCAGTGTATTGAGCCATTGTCTTTTTGCTAAACGTATAATTCAGCACCATCGTATTTGCCGCATCGAGGAGTTTACCTGCATTGGCAAGTTTTTCCTCCGTCTGCATCCACTTTACCTTCGGATCCTCAAAAAGCACTTTGAGTTTGCCATTCTCCAAGGCTTGATTCATTTCTTTCTCCCATGCATTCAGGATATCGTATGCCGCCTTCTTGCTCTTGGACTGAAGAACGAGAGGATCCCTGTCGATGATATCATGACCGAGGGTCACCATATAGCGAAGATACCTCGCACCATTCATAGACTCGACATACTCGCCTTTATTGTTCTTTTCCCACAGATCGCTACCGAGAAGATTGACCTTATCGCCGTCCATCTCATAGTGGATACCTTCAATTCCGTAAAGTGCGGTCATCGTACCTTCGTCGGAGAGGAGCCATTCCATGATGTCGAGGATCTTTTCCTGTTTCGCGTCCGAGATATCATAGTTAAAGAATGTCATTGAGAACCAATCTTCCTGCCCTTCAAGTGCATAGCTGCCGTCCGGACCTTGGACGCGCATGATCGCAGTATAATCATCGAGTTGCTCTGCATTTACACCATTCTTGGTAAATTCGTCACGGATCTGAAGATAGTTCTGCATAGAGAGGTTTTCATAGAAAATACCCAGTTTCTTAGACGTGTACTGCTTTTTAACGAGGTTCTCCTTGCCTGCCGCTTGAAGCTGACCGGAATAATAGATCGAATTGCCCACAAGCCCCTTGGCATAGTCAAGACCCTCTAAATACTCGCTGGTATTGTAATTATTGACGATCTTCCCGTTCTCCACCGCGAAGCAGTGCGGCGCAGTTTTGTAGAAATTCAAGACAGAAGGATAGCCCCATTCCGCATCGCCGAGCGCGAATCCCGCAACAGAAGCAAATTTCTCTTTGAATGCCTTCAACAGTGCATTAAAGTCATCCCATGTGTAAATATCACCTTCTTTATAGACCCCGAGTTCTTTCGCAATATCACGACGATACATATAGGTAAAGGGAGCAAAGGAGGATTCGCTCGAGCGATCGATATTTCTCGCCACGGGAATACCGTAATACTTGCCATTGTACTTCAAGTACTCAATGTCTCTCGTAGAGTCGAGCATCTTCTTGAGATAGGGCCATCTGGACATATCGTCGGGAAGCGGCTTGATATTGAGACCATCCGCCCAGTATTTATAGGTCGTATCGAGGTTATAGCTCGTCACGTTTGCCTGGAAGACGTCAGGAAGCTCTTTGGGATTCATGACATCACTGGTCACCTGAGCCGTCCACTGTTCAAAGCTATAGGTGGATGTTTCAAAAGTCACACCAAACTTTTCCTGGATGTACTCGGTGATGGGATCTTGACCGTCCCAGTTTTCAAAGTACAGGTTACGGATCGCGATGACGCCCTCATCTCTGCCGCTGCCGCATCCTGCAAAACCGGCGATGCAGCCGCCGAGAAGCGCGAGCGTGAGTAAAATCACAAATAGTTTTTTCATAATAACCTCCTATAATTAACCTTTTATCGCACCCACTACCAAGCCCTTAACAAAGAACTTCTGTAAGAAGGGATAAAAACACATCATCGGCACGATGGTAAAGAAGACGCTCGCCATCTTAAATCCTTCGCTGATCGTCTGCGTCTGCGAGACTCTCTCAACGTTGGAGGAGCCCTCGACGATCATCTCCTGCAGAACGAGCTGCAGAGGCTTGTACTCGGGATTTTTGATAAAGAGCATCGCGTTATACCAGCTATTCCAGTTACCGACCGCAAAGAAGAGTCCGATGGTCGCGAGCATCGGGAGAGACATCGGGAGATAGACCTTTACGAAGATCTGCAGGTCGTTCGCTCCGTCGATCTTTGCCGACTCCTCGAGATCAGGCGGCAGAGTCGCGAAATAGTTTCGCATCAAGAGCATATTGTAGGTATCGATCGCGCCCGGAATGATCATAACGAGGAATGTATCATACAAACCGAGCTTACTGATCAAGTTCATGTACGGGATGAGTCCACCGCCGAAGAACATCGTGATCAGGATCATATTCATCACAAGATTTTTGCCCAGCCACTTGCCGCGAGAGAGCGCATAACCCGTGATAACGGTAAAGAATAACTGATACGCCGTCCCCACAAAGAGGAGCACCAAGGTCACCTTGAGACCCGACCACAGCTTGTCACTCGTAAAGACGGTGTGATAGTTGCTCCAAGTGACTTCCTTCGGGATGATCAGGAAGGGAGTCTCGTTATACACGCTATCGGGAGAGATCGAGACAAGGAGCGCATTGTAGAAAGGATAGATGATAATGAGTCCGTATATAAATAGGAAAGCAAAGATCACCCAGTCCATCGTAGTGATGCGCTTATCGAAGGTACTGCCCTTCGGGCGCAGTGGTAAATACTGAATATCCGCAAACTTTCTCATATAATACCTCTCTCACCGCTCCACTTCGCGATCCTATCTACCAAAATAACAAGGATAAAGGAAACGACCGACTTAAATAGACCGATCGCGGCGCCCTCACCCGGTCGCTGTCCTGTGCCTATCGTGTATCTGTATATGTACGTATCAAGTATATCCGCGACCTCATAGACGCCGGGGTTATATAAGTTAAAGATCTGATCGAAGCCCGCAGACAGGATGCCGCCGACCGAGAGGATCAAAAGGAGGATCGCCGTGGGCTTGATCGCAGGCAGAGTGATATTCCATATCTTCTGCAAGCGAGTCGCGCCGTCGATATCCGCCGCTTCGTAGAGTTCGGGGGAGATGCCCGCCATCGTGGCGAGATAGATGATACTGCTCCACCCTGCTTCCTTCCATACGTCCGTACCGAAGAGCAAGGGGATAAAGAAGCCTTCGTCGTAGATGACCGTCATCGGTTCCTTACCGCTGAGCTGCAATGCCTTATTGATGATACCGCTGATACCGAAGATATTAAAGACAAGACCCGCCACGATGACCCACGAAAGGAAGTGCGGGAAGGTGACGATGGTCTGGAAGGTCTTCTTAAAGAAGGTGAGGCGGATCTCATTGATGAGCAGAGCGATCAAGATCGCCGCGACGAAGCTGATGAGGAGCTTTGACACGCCGATCACGACGGTATTACGCAGAACCTTCCAGAAATACGCGTCCTTAAAGATCTTTTCAAAGTTTGCAAGACCGTTGCCGCCCGCCCATGCACTGCCGAGGATCCCTTTCTTAGGATAAAAGTCCTTGAAAGCGATCAAGATGCCGTACATCGGCAGATAGCAGAAAACGACGTAGAAAATGATCGCGGGAATGATCATTAAGATCAAATATTTCGACCGCTTCGCATTCGCTCCGAAGTCATTCAGGGAACTGTTACTTTTGATTATCAATTTCCTATTCATCTTTTCCTTCCAACCGTTCTGAGGAACGACTTTTTCTGCGTTTCGACGGGTCGCCACCCGAAAAAAACAAAAGAAAGTTATCTTTTGAATTTTACAATATAATCGAGGATCTTGTCAACCGTAGTAAACGCGAGTCCCACGACGGTATCGGCGGCGCCGTAGTAGATCGCGATGCGCCCCGTAGCGGCGTCCGTGAGGGCGCAGCAAGGGAATGTGACGTTAGGGACAAACCCCGTCGTCTCATAGTCGGTCTCGGGAGTCAAGAGATAGTTGCCGCAACGATACTTGACCTTACGCGGATCCTCCCTATCGAGGAGAGCGGCGCCGATGCTGTAGACGTACCCGTTGCAGGTCTGCGTCGCACCGTGATAAATGAGGAGCCACCCCTCGTCCGTCTCGATGGGGGCGCACCCTGCCCCGATCTTCAAGCCCTGCCACC
>CAMOTC010000002.1 GCA_946625545.1 uncultured Clostridia bacterium
AACGCGCATCATCACTCTCATAGAAAAGTCTATTTTGAGCGGGACAATCATCACATTTCCGCCCATAAGAAACGGCAAAGGGACAATGCGCAAAGCTCATAAGCGCGACCTTTCCCGCTCGAAACGCGGTATTACCCGCTCCCCCCGATTCAACGGAAGAACAAATCGCATCCGCATCGGAAAAGAAGTCCGAAGCCAGACGATTATAGATATTCAGCCCAAATCCCGCAATAAAACCCCTCTTCATATCTCGTGCGAGAGCGACGCCATATAGATTATCCGTATAGATCCCGACACTTGGCAACTCGCGTAGATAGGAAGTGATCGTCTCGATCTCTGCATTTCGCAGAATGCGCGGGAGTCGCAAGTAGCACCTTTTATCTTTTGCATCGAGGAGAAATCGCTTTATTGCCGCAACGTCGATGATCTCAGGGGATATCACGAATGCATCGGCGCTGTCATACTCCTTTTTCATCGTAAGATCGGAGATTTCAAAGATCTTCCCGACGATCCGTGAGACGCCTTGAACAGCCATCTCCGCATCACGGTAATGATAGTGCGGTGTACGGCACGCGATGATCTCATTACGTAGTTTTTCCAAAAGATCACGGCGTAAAGCGTTGATCTCGCTGACCTTGACAAAGATCGACGCTTCGGTACGATCCTCTATCTTTTTGATACAAAAATCGGTGTTCCCGACCTTGGATAGTTTTTCGATAATGGCGGAATTATCCGTAGAATCCGATCTTTCCGCAACGGAATCACTCGAAAGGCTCACCGCTATATCCCCGCAGGACGCCGTCACCGTAATTGGCGTGCCGACGGCACCATTCAAAGCAAATTCGATCGGGAGAGTGTTCTTGACGTTCTCGGCATCTTTTACGGCGATCGCATTTGTCGTGAGACGCAGTTCATCCCCTTTTTGCACGCCGTCGCTCACGGGGATAATATACGCCCCCTTATCCATGCGCACGGAAGTAACGTCACTGCCCCCTACTTCGAGTCCTTTCCTTAGGATCTTTACGCCGTCTCCCTTTGAAAGAGTATAACGAGAGCAAACGTGTGCGAACTTATATCCGTTTCGAGTCTCAACGGATAAAACTTCTCCGATCGGGACGCCGATATGCGATGCGGTTTTAGTATTGATGATACTCTTGCTCTTTACCAAGGTATAACCGTCGGTATATCCGCGATTGAAACTCTCTGATAAAGCGGAGAGGGAGTCTCGAGCATCACGCCCGCACAAAATATCGCGATAATACTTGACTGCGTAATATACGTATGCGGGGCGCTTGAGCCGCCCTTCTATCTTTATAGAATCCACGCCGAGCGTGGCAATATCACGCACCTTTTCTCCGAGAGAGAGATCACGCGGGGATAAGAGTTTCCCCTTGAGTAAGACTTGTCCGTTTTCGTCTTTTGCGGTGTACGTTAATCGGCAGGCTTGGTTACATACGCCGCGATTTCCGCTCTGACCATAGACCTTGCTCCCGAGAAGACACCCCCCCGAGAAGGAGACGCAGATCGCCCCTTGGACAAAGATCTCGACCTCATCCACGCATTTCTTGATCTCTGTAATATCCTCCAAAGGAGTCTCACGCGATAAGATCAATCTCTTTATATTCAACTCTTTTAAACACGCAGCATCAAGGGCATTTTGCACCCCCGCCTGCGTGGAGAGGTGGATGGGAATATCCATTCTATCCGAAATCGCCCTGACCGCACCGAGATCGGAGACGATGAGCGCATCGGCGCCACAACGCGCCGCACCTTCAGCAAGCTCGAGGATGCGAAACAATTCATCATCCTTAACCGCAGTATTGATCGTAACGTACACTTTTACAGCGAAAAGGTGGGCATAGCCCACCCATTCGGAAAGATTATTCAAGGTAAAATCGGATGATTTGATACGAGCATTATGCTCGCCGAGTCCGAGATAAACGGCGTCCGCACCCCCCGCGATCGCGGCCTTTAAGGATAGAATGCTACCGGCAGGGGCGAGGATCTCCATTAGTCTCTCAGTTTCGCGCCGAAGTCATCGGACATCGCCGAAATGATCGCGTCAACGGTCTTATTGATCTCTTCTCCGTCTAAAGTACCGTCGTCCTTGCGGAATAAGAGGTTAAAGGCGATGGACTTCTTACCGGGAAGCACGCCGATGCCTTGATAAACGTCAAAGATCGAGGCTTGACGCAGATATTCCCCGCCGACTTTGCGGATCGCTTTCAACATATCACCCGCATAAACGTCCTCACCGACGACAAAGGCGAGATCACGCTCGATCGAGGGGAACTTGCTGATGGGTACAAAGGGGAGGAAATCCTTCGAATGATCAATAAATGCGTCGAGATCGATCTCGGAGATATAGAGTTCGGGATCGAATTTACGCGTTTTCACAACGGCGGGATGGAGCTGTCCGATATAGCCGACCTTTTCTCCGTTGATCGTGATGAATGCCTGCCTATAGGGATGCAGGAAAGTCTCGTCGGAAGCCACAAAGTCCACGGGAACGTTGAAACGGTCCGCGAGCGCCTCGACGACACCTTTCAAGGTATAGAAATCCACTTTTTCGCCAAAGGAAGCAAGGATCAAGGTCTCCTTTTCGATCGCGGTATCCGTCATCGGAAGAGCTTTCGGGAAATAAGTCTTGCCGATCTCGTAGAAAGACGCCTCTTTGACGCCGCGAGAATAATTGGACGCGCAGATAGAGAACATACTCGGAGCAAGCGTCGTACGCATAACAGAGACGTCCTCGCTGAGAGGATTGAGGATCTTGATCAGATTTCTCCTCGGATCATTCTCCTTCAGGCAGAAATCATCAACAAATTTCGGCGAAATGAAGGAATAGGAAAACGTCTCGGACAATCCGCAAAGACCGGAGAGGAAAGCTTTGACCTTCTGCACGATACGATCGCGGGAATTTCTGCCGCCCTGCGTAAGCTTTTTACCATCCAGCGGCTTGCCGACGATATTATCGTAACCGTAGAGACGAATAACCTCCTCTGCGATGTCGTTCGCGCCGACGATATCTTCACGATACTTGGGTATGGTGATCGTCATTTCGTCCCCATTCGCGATGACGTCGAACTGCAAAGACTTCAAAATGCGGAGGATCTCATCCGTTGCAACGTCGATCCCGAGGATCTCGTCGATCTTTGACTTTTTGACGTTGATAACGGCGGGCTCGATCGCCTTTTTCAAGGTATCGACGGTACCCTTACAGAAGGTACCCGCCTGAAGTCTCGTCACGAGCTGGATCGCGCGGATCAAAGCAAGATCCTGACTGACATAGTCGATCCCTTTCTCAAAACGTGCGGAAGAGTCGGAATGAAGTCCGAGAGTGCGCGCCGTCTTGCGGATGTTATCGCGCTTAAACCTCGCGAACTCAAAGACGACGGTATCGGTGGTATCCGATATACCGCTATCTGCGCCGCCCATCACGCCTGCGACAGCCATCGGGATCTCCGCATTGGCGATCACGAGGTTATTATCGCTGAGATGATTTTCCGTACCGTCCAGGGTAACGATGGTTTCCCCTGCCATAGCGCGACGAACAATGATCTCACCGCCCTTGATATCCTTATAGTCGAAGGCGTGCATCGGCTGACCGATATCAAAGAGGATATAATTGGTAATATCAACGATATTATTGATCGGACGCAGTCCCATTAGGCGGAGACGCCTCTTGATGAGCTCGTCGGAGGGCCCGATCTTTACATTACGGAGCATCTTTGCGAGATAACGCGGGCAGAGCTCGTTATCCCTGACCTCCACTTTGAGAGCGGGCGCGATATCGCCCGACTCTGCGATCTCGGGAAGCTGAAAAGTATCCTTCATCGGCTGACCGAGGACAGCGGCGATCTCACGCGCGATGCCGATAATGCTATTGCAATCAGGGCGATTTGCCGTAACGGATACATCAAAGATCACGTCGTTCGTGCCGATAAAATCATTGATATCCGTCCCGGGAAGGATATCATTCGGGAAGATAAAGACGCCGTCGATCCCCGCCGCAGGATAGTCCGCACCGGTGAGTTTCAATTCGCTGCCGCCGCAGAACATACCTTCGCTGAGTACGCCGCGAAGCTCGCCTTTCTTGATCTCCGTGCCGTCGGGAAGTCTCGATCCGTCAAGCGCGAGAGCCACGACGTCACCGACGTTCACGTTCGTCGCCGCAGTAACGATCTGGAGCTTTCTCTCCCCCGCATCGACTTGGCAGATACGGAGCTTGTCCGCATTGGGGTGCTTCTCGATAGAAAGGATCTTGACCGCTTTGATATTTACATAATCGTCCGAGGGGCGAATGACATCCTCGATCTCAAACCCTGCGCCGACAAGTTTCGCCGCGAGCTCGTCCACCGAGACATTGATATCCACATATTCTTTCAACCAACTTAAAGGTGCTTTCATATTATCTCCTACTTATACTGCTTCAAGAAATTCACGTCGTTTTCGTACATCAAACGGATATCGGGGATACCGTATTTCAGCATCGCGATCCTATCGATACCGAAACCGAAAGCGAAACCGCTGTATTTCTTGGAATCAATGCCGCAATTCTCGAGAACGACGGGGTTCACGATGCCTGCGCCGAGGATCTCGATCCAACCTGTCCCCTTGCAAAGACGGCAGCCCTTCCCGCCGCACATACTGCAACTGATATCCACCTCGACGCTGGGCTCGGTAAAGGGGAAATAGGAAGGTCTGAAACGCACTTTCGTATCCTTGGTAAAGGTAGATTTTGCAAAGATCTCGAGCATATTCTTGAGATGCGCGAGAGAGATGCCCTCCTCTACGCAGAGACCTTCGATCTGATTGAAGATCGGGCTATGCGTGGCGTCGTCGTCTGCGCGATATACCTTGCCGGGAACGACGATACGAATGGGAGGCTTCTCGGAAAGCATCGTTCTGGACTGCATCGGAGAGGTGTGGGTGCGAAGCAAAATGTTCTCGCTGATATAGAAGGTATCCTGCATATCTCTCGCAGGATGATCTGCGGGGATGCCGAGGGTCTGGAAGTTGTAATAATCCGTCTCGATCTCGGGCCCTTCCTTGACCGCAAATCCGAGACCGATAAAGGTATCGAGGATCTCGTTCTTTACCTTCGTGATAGGATGCATCGAGCCGATCTTGTAACCCTTGGAGAGAGTCACGTCGATCTTCTCCGACTTTAGCTTGCGAGCCTCTTCTTTCGCACGGAAATACGCCTCTTTCTCGGCGAGCATATTCTCGAGGCGGACTTTACCCTCGTTGATCAGCTTACCGATCGGACCTCTGTCCTGCGGAGCAACGTCCTTTAATCCGCGCAAAAGTCCGGTATATTCCCCGCTCTTTCCGAGGAAAGTAACGCGGATATCTCCGACCTCTGCGACAGACGATGCTTTCTCGAGGCGGTCTTTTACTTTTTCTACCAATTCTTTGATCTTATCTATCATAACGACTCCTCAATGAAGTATTATAGATAAAGATTATCACTTATATAAATAAGTGTCAAGAAACGGAGATTACTTTTTAGAGAGAAAATCTAGGGAATGAGATCGAGATAGCCCGTCGCGTTTTCGTTTGCAACGTACACGTTGGGGATCTCTCCGATGATGACGTTCTCTGCGACGAGGACGTTATTACTGAGCGCGATCTCGTGCTCCGCGATCGGGAGAACGGTATTGAATAGAACGTCGATCTTAGCGTAGATACAGTGACGCGTTTGATTGATCCCGACATTCTCAAAAGAAGTCACGAAATCGCACTTTACGGTAGAGAAAAAGGTGATATCCACCCCGACTTCAGGTCCGCTATTAGACATCAGCGCCGATCCCGTAAACGCTCCCATCGGGATACATACTCTTTGTTTGCCGATTGCATTCAGCGCATTTTCGCATCGAAGCGCGAGACTGCGTACAAATCCGTTCGCCATAGGCGTATTCGTGCCGAGAAAGAGGATCTTTCCCGCCTCGTCCCGCGCGATCTCGATAAAATCCGAGTATTCATAGAGCGCGACGACGTCCGCACTGCTTCGATTGATGGATTCCATGCCGAGAGAGGCGATCAATGCGTCGCAATATGTGAAGACAACGGGCTTCACGTTGCTCTGCCAGGACAAAACGGTCGTCGTCACCACGATCGCAAGGATAAGCAAAAGCACAAGGAAGATGCGTTTCGTCCTTTTTTTCATATCTATTTATATGGTAAAATGGGGAAAAAGTTACGGATTTAAGAGATTTTGTGCGTAGAAAAGATCTTTGTCGTACTCTCTCATGAGACCTTCGTAGCGAACGGTCACGTTCTCGAGAGAACAGAAACACTCGGGCGTGACGACGTTGCCGAAATGCAGCTCGGGGATGACGCGTGCACAAACTAGGAGATAGTTAACAAACTGACTGCAATAGAACTTTCGATAAGACTTTTGATAATTGACGTTGTTTCTCGCCTTTAAGATGCCGAGGAAATTATATCCGAAAGTCTTTTTGTCCGCAATAAACTGCTGAATATAGTTTTCGATGATTGCGTATGCTTCGTCGGTGACAGGTAGCTCGAGGACTTTCGCGATGGTCTTATTAAAGCGCTTAAAAGTGCCCTTCCTCGGGCTCTCGATCACAAAGCCGCCCCAAAAGAAGATATAAGGATTGAGCCTACCGAAAGAATACATCTCTTCGAGGTCCTCGCGGAGAGAGATGGATATATGATTATAGGTATTGCCGGTGTGACGTCTGATCAACTTAGAAAATGACGTACCCGTATGTGTCAAAACCAAGTAAATGTTTTTCACTTTAATTCATATTATCACGTTTTCCACGATATGAAAACAAATATTTTATTTCTTCGCATTTCGTTTCAAGCCATTTACAAGGATTGCAAGAGGATAGGAAGCTCGGAAAGAGATGCGACTTCGCTCCGCGGAATGGCATACTCGGGGTTCGGCAGGTGCTCGGGATTATAGCGGATCGTGTAGAGTCCATATCCGTTTCCGCCGGAAATATCCGAGGTTGGGCTATCTCCGATCAACACCGTCGAGGAGAGATCAAAATCGGGGATAGAGCGCACGCAGTGATCAAAGAACTCTTTATTCGGCTTTACTGCCCCGATGCACTGAGAAATAAAGATATCTTTGAAATATTTTCCGATATCTGCGCTGCGAATGCGCCCTCTCTGGGTATATTCGTACCCATTCGTGACGGCGTACAGATCATATCTCTTTGATAAAGTCTCGAGCACTTCTCGCGCTCCCTGAATGAGGACGTTCGTTGCGGCGAGATGTTCCATATAGAGATCGGCGAACTGCGCGGCGTCCAAGCAAAGAGAAAAACGACTCAAGAAAACCTCGAATCGTTTCACTCTGAGCTCATCGCGGGTGATCTCCCCTCTTTCGAGAGCTTTCCACATCGCATCATTTATCTCGCTGTATGCAGTCAAGTCGCTGTCGTTAAAAGAAATAGCGCACTTCGTGAGAGAAGCGGCAAGTGCCTGTCTTTCGCACGCTTTGAAGTCAAAGATCGTATCGTCAAGATCAAGAAAAACTGTCTTTATCATAGTATTGTTATAAATGATAACGCTCAAAAAGGCAAGCTAATTCGAGGCTAGCGGGATCAAAACTCACCTTTCATAACCTCGGCAAGGACGAGAGCCGCGATCTCTCTCATCCCTTTTTTATTCGGATGAAGGTTATCCATCGATTCATAACCAGGGGCGGAACGATAGATATCGATCAACTTGCACCCTTTCTCTGCGGCGCACTCGCGGATCGCACGGCAGTATGCTGAGAGAGGGCGTCCGTTCTTTGTATAAGGTAGCGAAAAGTTCGCATCGCTCATACGATCGCTATTTGTCAAAGTAAAGCACCATATCTCAGTATAAGGATAATTTTTGCGGATTTTTTCGAGCATTATACGATATGCGGGCTTGAAAACTCCGATATCGTTTTCCTCTCCTTTCTCGGGATCGATCGGCATATTCCATCCCCAGTCGTTGGTGCCGATATACACCATCACGATATCGGGAGAGAGACCATTTTCTCCGAGAAAAGCAGTACGCGCGTCGCTCGCACCGTAGGACTCGATCTCACATTGAGGATGCTTGGTGACGAGACTACCCGACCAAGCGTTGTCCACGAGGAGTTTGCCACCGAGCGTGCCGATCACGATCCCCCACCAAGTATCCTCGGGCGAGAGGAGATCCGCTTCGCACTTGCGTTCGGCAGTATAAAAGGTATTGTACCAAGAAGGACTCACCCCTTCGTATGTACTGATGGAGTCACCCATGATAGAAAAATATTTATTTTTATATTTATTCATTATTCCCTATCCTCCATCCTTTTTTAATAAGAAAGGCACTTTAAAAAAAGTGCCTTTGGTGCGGAAAACGGGACTTGAACCCACACAGTATTGCTACCACAAGAACCTGAATCTTGCGCGTCTGCCAATTCCGCCATTTCCGCTTACGTTTTATTATTGTAATGGGTCTATCACGCAAAGTCAATCAAAAGCGGCATATTTTTTCCTGCGATAACGAGAGCGTGCTCGCTGAACTCTTCTTACGTAAAATACCGTCTCGGAGATGGGAATATCGTCGATCTCATCGATACCCGAGTCGATCCACCCTTTGACCGTGCCCTCTCCTGCATTATATGCCGCGACGATCTGCCAGGACTCATCAAAACGAGACATGAGATAGGACAAGTACCAAGATCCAAATCGGATATTAAGTTCAGCATCGAATAGGTCGCTGTTTTTATATTCCGTGATCCCCATTTGCGATGCGATCCATTCCCCCGTTTTGGGCATGATCTGCATGATGCCGAGTGCGCCCTTTGGTGACTCAGCTTGGGTATTAAAGTGGCTTTCCGTCTCACAGATCGCGAATATTAGTGCAGCTTCGATGCCATAAAGATCTGCATTCATCCGTATGATCTCTGCGTACTTCCTTGGCGCGAAATCGCACGAATTAGTTAAAAATAGGGTAAATATAAGTGCAATTATTATGAAATTTGACTTAAAATAGAGCAGTATAAGTCTTTTACCTTCTCGCATAGGGCATCAAGATCGCCACTATTATCGATGAGGTCAGATGCTATTTCACGCATCCGCTCCTCGCCCTGCTGGAGTTCGATCACCCTTCTCGCACGCTCTTCTGTAACACTATCACGCAGGACGATACGACGTACTCGAGACTCGACATCAGCCACGACGAACCAAATACGATCGAAAGAACGAGCACCTTCAGACAGCAGCGGGATCTCATAAAAGACAAGAGCTTCGCCCGGATACTTACTCAACATCCGATCATAGATCTTAGGATGAGCGAGATCCATCAACAAGCGACGCTTCGCTTCGTCTCTATAGATAATATCGGCAAGCTCCTTTTTATTGATGACCTTATTATGGACAACGGTAGGAAAAGTATTCTCGATCAGAGAGACATACTCGGGATCGGAGAGAAGCTCCGCATTCACTTCGTCGGCGACTACTACTTTGGCGCCGAGAGAGCGCAGGATCGCAGAAACCTTGCTTTTACCGCTCCCGATTCCCCCACCGATCGCGATACGCATCACTTTGCCTCCTTCCAGGTCGCGCCACAGGAGATATTGACAGATAGCGGCACAGAGAGAGACACGACGTTCTCCATTTCCTTCTTCAAGATCTCTTTTACGCGAGGCACCTCTCCAAGCGGCGCATCGACGATAAGCTCATCGTGTACCTGCAAAATGACCTTTGCAGAGAGATTTTCCACGCGTAAAGCACGATAAACGCCGATCATAGCAAGTTTTATGATGTCGGCGGCAGTTCCTTGTAGCGGCATATTCAATGCGGCACGCTCACCGAAGCTCCTGACGTTATAATTCGAGCTATTGATCTCGGGGAGAGAGCGGATGCGCCCCATGCGCGTCGAAACGTAGCCATGTTCCTTCGCATAGTCAACAGAACTCTTCATATATTCACGGATCTTGGGATAGGTATCGAGATATTTTGCGATAAAATCTCTCGCTTCGGGGACACTGCATCCGACATTACGCGATAATCCGAAGTCACTGATCCCATAGATAATGCCGAAATTTACCGCTTTTGCATCGCGACGCATCTTGGAGGTAACTTCCTTTTCCGACACACCAAAGATTTTAGCGGCAGTAGATGCGTGGATATCCTCTCCATTGCGGAAGGACTCGATCAAGCCTTCATCTCCCGAAAAATCCGCAAGGAGACGCAATTCGATCTGCGAATAGTCCGCCGAAATAAGGAGATTTCCGTCTCCCGGGATAAATGCGGCGCGTATCTCGCGCCCTTCCGCCTCTCTCACAGGGATATTCTGCAAGTTTGGCTCGGAGGAAGAGAGACGTCCCGTCGTCGTCAGCGCTTGATGAAATACGGTATGAATACGCCCCTTTGCGTCGATCATGGATTTCATCGCGATCAAATAGGTGGAGAGCAGTTTCGAGAGCTGACGGAAACGCAATATCTCGGACACGATGGGATGGAGATCCTCGATCTCGGATAAGACGTCGGCATTGGTGCTCTTTTTCTTGCCTGCGGGCAGTTTCAGATCATCAAAGAGGACCTCGGAGAGCTGCTTGGGCGAATTGATATTGAATTCCCGACCCGCGAGCGCATAGATCTTATCGCGAACCGTCGCAAGTTCGGCTGAATACTTCTCCGAAAGAGCGTCCAGCGTGCTCCTATCCACACGAAAACCCGTTTTTTCCATATCGTAAAGGACGGGAACGAGGGGTAATTCGATATCTTGATAGACCTTGAGAGAATTTGCCTGTATCATCTTTTTCGTCAAGATCCTCTTTAAGGTCAATAGCCCTGCCGCGACTTTTGTCTCATCGAGCTCGTAACGACGCAAGAGATCCTCGGGAGTATCGTAATAAGTCCCGCAATCCGCGATATACGCCATCAACATCACGTCATCCGCGGGAAAGATCTCCTCTACGGAGAGATCGAATGTACGATAATTCTTTTTGAGATCGAATACGGTAAGATCTACGCCTTTCTTGCCGAGATAACCCTTGATCTCCTCAAGGATTTCGTCATAGGATGGGTATTCGCCGAAAAGATCGTAAGAACAGCGCATCACGCTGTTTTGATCTTCACTATACGCGAGGTCAAAATGATCGTCCGCGACGTAGAATGCGAGCGCACCTGCGCCATTAGCCTCCGCGAGGAGGGCGCGAAGATCGTTTAGGTCTTTCAGTTCGCGTTCGGAGACGTTGTGATCCGTGATATCCTCCGCTTCAGGCTCGGAGAAGGTGAAACGATCGATCAATTTGCGAAATTCGTACCCTTCCATCAGCTTCTTTGCGCGATATGGGATCATCTCGGAGAAGCGATATCGAGAGAAATCTCCGCTATCCAAGGGTGCATCGGTCACGATCGTCGCGAGCCAATGGGAAAACTCCGCGCTTTCACGTCCGTTCAGGAGCTTTTCCTGCATTTTCCCTTTGATCTCATCGATATGTGCGTAGAGATTGTCGAGCGTACCGTAGCGCCGGACGAGATCGAGAGCGGTCTTTTCCCCTACGCCGGGCACACCGGGGATATTATCGGAATGATCTCCCATCAAGGACTTCAATTCGATGATCCCACGCGGGGATAGCCCTTCCTCTTTTAAGACTTCGGGAGTATAGCGGATCACGTCGGTAATACCCTTTTTGGTATGTAAAACCGTAGTTTTGTCTGAAACGAGCTGTAGGACGTCTTTATCGCCGCTCACGACGACGGTAGGCATCTCGCTACGCGTGGCAAGGGTGCCGATGATGTCGTCAGCCTCAAATCCGGGAAGTTCCACGACGGCGATCCCCATCGCGCTCAAGAGTTCCTTCATCGCAGGGACCTGCGCCTTGAGCTCTTCGGGCATAGGATGACGCTTCGCCTTATAACCGTCGTATTTCAAGTGACGGAAGGTCGGCTGATGCACGTCAAAAGCGGCGACGATATGCGTCGGCTTTTCACTCTTGATCAACTTCGACAGCATCGACACGAAGCCAAAGAGTGCGCCCGTATAGCGCCCACTCCGATCCTGAAGGGTCGGAAGCGCGTAAAATGCGCGATTTATCAAACTGTTACTGTCCAATAAGAGCAATTTCATATATTCATTATATCCTATTTGGCATTTTCAAACAATAACTTTCTGTATTTATCTTTTTCATTCATATTATTTGACAGATAATAATAATTTTTTTATAATTTGATTATATGGAATGGGATATAGCAAAAAATATTTTACTATTACTCGCCGGACTCGGTGCCATGATGTTCGGCATGCAGGTACTCAGCGAAAACCTGACCAAAGCGTCGGGTAAAAAACTTCGCGTTGCACTCTCGAAACTAACATCCAATCGATTCAAAGGAATATTGATCGGCGGGACGGTCAGCGCCGTCATTCACAGCTCCGCAGCGACGACGGTTATGGTCGTCGGTCTCGTCAATTCGGGCATTTTGACCCTTTTCCAAGCGGCATCCATCATCATGGGCGCAAATATCGGCACGACGGTGACGGGGCTTATGCTCTCGCTGCAGTCCCTCCCGATCACAGAGCTCTTTGCGGCGCTCGCTTTCATCGGGATCGCCCTGCTCCTTGTATCCAAGAAGCCCCTCGTTAAAGTCATCGCTTATATCTTGATAGGTTTCGGTCTACTCTTTGTCGGCATGAACGTGATGAACGTCTCCATGCGCAAGATCATCGACACCGCGCCGCAGATCAAAAATCTCTTCTGGCAGGTCAAGAATCCTTTCCTCCTGCTCCTCCTCGGTGCCGTGCTTACCGCGATCATGCAGAGCTCGACCACGATGACGGCGATCTTGATCGTCCTATCCACGAGCGGACTCATCGGGCTCGAGAGCTCGATCTACGTCGTTCTCGGCATGAACCTCGGTACTTGCGCGACCTCCCTGATCGCCTCGATCGGTGCAAATACAAACAGCGTCCGCGCGGCGCTATATCACTTGATGTTCAACCTGATCGGTACGATTATCTTCTTCTCTCTCCTATTTATTACCCCGCTTCGCTCTTGGCTCATCAATAGCGTGCTTTTCGGAGAGGACGTATCTAAGATAGCGTACAGCATCGCCATTTTCCACGCGATATTCAATCTCGTTACCACGGCGATACTGCTCCCCTTCTTGACCCCCTTCGTAAGATTCGTCACCAAGCTCGTACCCGAAAAAAAGTCCAAGAACGAGGACGACCAACTTCGCCTCCACTATATCGACGAGAGGTTTCTCGCGACCTCCTCCATCGCCGTTGGCGAATGCAAACGTGAGATCGCCTATATGGCAGAGCGCGCATTCAAAAATTTCGCCCTTTCGATCGATAGCATCATCAACGTGGACCTTTCCTCGAAAGCCGACTTTGAAAAGAGAGAAGCCAAAATCGACTTTTTGAATAAAGAGATCGCAAAATATCTCGTCAAACTCTCCACGACCAACATCTCGGATGAAGACGAACAAGTCATCGCGACCTATTATCACGTTATCACCGACCTCGAGCGTATCGGCGACTATGCCGAGAATATCATGGAGTACACGCAACGTCTCAAGGATGACGACAGCAAGTTCTCCCCTTCCGCAGTAGAAGAATTAAGGGAAATGTTCGACTGCATCTCCAAACTCTACCTCTCCGCGATACAGGCATTTAACGGTCAAGACCTCAATGCCCTGATGCAGGCTGAGATCTACGAGGAGAACGTTGACGCTATGAAAGATCAGCTCTCCGCCGCTCATATCGAGCGTCTGGAGAAGAATGAGTGCTCCGTCGAAAACGGCGCTGTATTCCTCTCTCTCTTGAACGACCTCGAACGTATCGCCGACCACCTATTCAACGTGGCGAAGTCCATCAAAGAATATACCCAAGGGATCGTCGTACAAACCAACGGTATCACGATCAAATAATAATTGCAATATACGATATCACATCTTTTGCTCGAGCGCACTCCCATGCGTTCGATTTTTTTAATATAAAAAAAGAGCCTCCCATATGAATGAAGTGCACCCCAAAAGTTTTTCATTTCTGTCCAACTTTTTGGGTTCACCCCAATATGGGGAGGCTCTTTATAATGATAGGATTACACGCGGGACATATAGGTGCCGGTACGAGTATCCACGCGGATCACGTCGCCCTCGTTGACAAACATCGGGACCTGGATCTTGTATCCGGTCTCAAGGGTTGCCGGCTTGGTACCGGCCTGCGCGGTATCGCCTCTCACGCCCGGCTCGCAGATCGTGATCAGGAGCTCGACAAAGTTAGGCGGCTCGACGGAGAATGCCTTATCCTTGTAGAAGGAAACGGTGACCTGAGAGTTTTCCTTGATGAAGTTCAAGGCGTCCTCGACCTGCTCGAAGTTCAAGGGGAGCTGCTCATAGGTCTCCACGTCCATGAAATAATAGAGCTCGCCGTCGGTATAGAGATACTCCATCGTCTTGCGCTCGATGTGCGCCGCGTCGAATTTATCCGTGGGGTTGAAGGTGCGCTCGATCACGCCGCCCGAGATGACGTCGCGGATCTTCGTACGAACGAAAGCAGAACCCTTGCCAGGCTTAACGTGCATAAAGTCTACGATCGTATAAACCTTCCCTTCCATCTCAAAGGTGACGCCTTTTCTGAAATCACCCGCCATAACTGTAGAACCCATAGTATCCTCCTAAACTGTATAATTTTCTTTATCCGAACGGTCAATGACCGTAAGTTTACCATTTTCGAGCACGCATAAACTCTCGATACGCACACCGAACTCCCCTTCGAGATAGACGCCCGGCTCTATCGTAAAGACCATACCATCGGACAGCACGTCACGCGACAGCTTTGAAAGCGCAGGCGCTTCGTGGATCTCGATACCGACGCCGTGTCCCAATGTATGAGTAAAAAAGCCTCGAAATGCGCTCTCGTCTATGACCTCCCGCGCGATCCGATCCGCCTCTCGTGCGCTCCTGCCGCCCTCATCGATATAGCGGATAGCGGCGAGCTGCGCCTGTAAGACGACGTCGTATGCTTCACGGAACTTTGCAGTAGGCTCTCCGAGAAATAGCGTTCTCGTAAAGTCCGACATATAGCCATCAACCTTCGCGCCGAAATCCATCAGGATGCAGTCGCCCTTTTTCAAAGCACGATCGGCGGAGACTGCGTGCGGCATAGCCGCATTCTCGCCAAAGGCGACGATTGTATCAAAGGAAGTATCCGTAGCGCCGTGGCGCACCATCGAACGGCGAAGCTCTTCCTTGATCTCGAGCTCGGTCACTCCTTCCTTCAAAAGAGGACGAACCTCAGAAAAAGCTGTATCCACAATACTCTCGGCGCGTTTTATGATCGCGATCTCATCGGGAGACTTGATCTCGCGCATTAAGGCGATCAAGGGCGATACGTCCACCGTCTCCTTCTCCTCACAAAAGATCCTGTGATAGAGAGCCAAGGTCATATCGCCGTACTCTACACCGACCTTATGAGCATCGGATAGGAGAGATGTGATGAAGTCGTACTTCTCCTTAAGCGTCACGATCTTTACCGTGAGCTCGGGTCTGACTGCCGTCTTGACGGCGATCTCGTAGAGAGCATTCGTCAAGTAGTACGCTTTATCTTTCGTGATGACGATCGTTGCGTCCGCCTGATCGAATCCGCTCAAGTAGTAGAGCGCCGCAGGAGACGTAATGATCGCTACGTCGGTGTCAAGGAGAAGCGAACGATAATTCATGAAATAATTATATACGAAAAACTCTATTATTGTAAAGATTTATTTATCATTACTATGCTTAAAATAGAGATTTTTCATGGTTTTTGCGTCGATAGACTGCGTTCCTGCCGATTCCGAAAGGATCCAAGGCTCCAAACGGTATTCCGCCAAGATCTCCGCAAGAGGCTCAAACTCGGGCCCGTAGGTCTCATCGGCAAAGGTCAGATGGCGGATCTCTCCGCCCTTTCCATACTCGATCTTGGAGAAATGCACGTGCATGATCTTCGTTTTCTTCTCACCGACGCGGTCGATCAAGGCGTCGATCACGCGTCTGAAATCATCCTTGGTCTTCAAACTCCCGTAAGTGCGAGCATTCAAGTGTCCGAAATCGATACAAGGCAGGATATTATCCGCAAGATTTACGATTTCGATGACTTCATCGAGGTCGCCGAGCTGATTGATCTTTCCCATCGTCTCGGCACAGACGTAGCAATCCTGATATCCCCGATCGTAAAACTCATTCATAAAGCGATCCACCGCCCCGAGGAGCCGTGTCATCGCCTCACGCCTGTCCGACTTCAAGGGCGAACCGGGATGAAATACGGCGCGCTGCCCTCCGAAATGCTTGACGGCATCAAGCGAAGCAAAGAGATGATCAAAGGAAGAACGCAGTTTCTCGGGATCCTCTCCCGCAAAGTTGATATAATACGGCGCATGTACCGAGATCCCTACCTCTTTTTCACGAAATGCAAGTCCGATCTTCTCCGCCGTTTCGGGAGTGATCCTGACGCCACGTCCAAAGGAATACTCAAAGATATCGAGTCCGTTATCACGTACGAATCCCGGCACCTCCGTCGTGTGACTGTATCCTGCCGCCGCAAAGGCTTCATCTGTCCCGGATGGTCCGAATTTAATCATATTCTCTCCTCTCCTTTACGTCCGCGGCGATGCGCTCTCTCAGCGCCTCAACAGCGGAAAAATTCTCTACCCCACGATGATAGGATAAAAACGTAATGGTGACATCTCTCCCGTAGAGCTCCCCTTCAAAGTCCAAGATATGGCTCTCGATATTTGAGCTCATATCTTGAAACGTCGGATGAGCACCGACGTTGGTCACGGCGCGATAACACTTTCCATCGACACCGACCTCGGTAAAATATACCCCTTCTTTAATTGGCACGGTATATAAAGCAGTATTTATCGTTGGGAAACCGAGCTTTGCCCCGTCCTTTCTCCCGGGAACGACCCTTCTTGTGATCGTAAAGTCCCGACCGAGATTCTCTCTGACCGCACCGAGATCGCCCTCCCGTAGCGCCGTTTTTACTCTTTCGGTGCTGATCTTTTCACCGTCCAGTACAGCAAGATCTATGACCTCAAAAGTCCCGCCGATCCCCGAGACAAGATCGGGGACGCGCCCTTTTCCTTTTGCTCCAAAGGTAAAATCCTTTCCGCAAGTAAAACCGTCAAGCTCGAGTTTCGATCGAATATCCGCAAGAAAAGCCTCGGGGGCGAGCGCGAGATAGTCGGCGTCGGCATTAACGTAATATACCGTGTCAATGCCGAGCCTTTCGATCAACGCTATCCTTTCCTCAAAAGTGTAGATCGGATATTTCTCGATCCCAAGGATGGGATAAATGTTATTTTGAAAGAGGAAAACCGATGCGACGGAATGCTTCTCGCGAGCGAGTCGCAGAGCCGCCTCGATGACTTGTTGATGCCCGAGGTGGATGCTGTCGAAAAAGCCGAATGCCATGATCCCCGCTTTTTCCCTTTTTACTTTTGTTAGATCACAGACTCTCATCGATCCCTCGCCACGATCTCCAATAGACCTTCTTTCACGTTACCGATCGCATAGAATTCCCCACCGATATTGACCGCGTATAAGCCATCCGCGGCGTCCACGCGCTGCCTGACTCCATTCTCGATACTTTTTCTGTTTTTCTCGGAAAAATCGAGAGTTTTCAGAGATTTAGAGAACCTATCGAGGGAGAAAAAACCTTTGGATATATCCTCTCCTATCTCCTCGATCGTTGCCGCTTCTTCGATACGCATACTGCCGTTTTCGATGCGTTCAAGTGCGGACATATATGCAGGAAGCGCGAGTTTATCCCCAATGTCGCGACAGAGAGATCGTATATAAGTCCCACCCGAGCATTCCACACGGAATCGAAAGGTATCATTGGAGATCCTTTCCGTCATTTTGCAATCGTAGATCGTGATACGACAGGGTTTCAGTTCGACCTCTTTCCCTTTCTGCGCAAGATGATATGCGCGAACGCCATTCACCGACTTTGCGCTGAATGCAGGAGGGATCTGATCATAGGTGCCGATAAAGGAAGCAAGCACCTCCTCGATCGCTTTATCGGAAAGCGTCGGAACCTCTGCCGTTGCCGTTACTTCGCCCCCTTCGTCGAGGGAAGTCGTGGTCTTTCCGAGCGTGCAAGTCGCGATATAGGTCTTTTTTTTCGTCAAAAAGTAGTTAAAAAGCTTGGTCGCAGATCCGACCGCCACACCGAGAACACCTGTCGCAAGAGGATCGAGGGTGCCTAAGTGCCCCACTTTCACCTTTTGACCGAGGTGACGGCGAAGTATCCCTCGGATCTTGATCACGGCGTCGCTCGATGACCATCCGATGGGCTTGATAACGTTATAAAACCCATTCATAGACAATCTTTGCAAGCCTTCAGAATATCATCGACAACGTTGCCATAAAAGCCGTTGATCGTAAATCCTGCGGCATTTTTATGCCCACCGCCCCCAAAGATCATCGCGATCTCATTCGCATTGACGTCTTTATGGGTACGAATGCTGACTTTGTAGGAGTTCGGTTTGACCTCAGTAATCGAGACCCCCACTTCCACGCCCGCGATATTCGTGATATCGCTGACCAGATTAGAGGAATGCGCTACCGTAGTCCCCGTCGCGACAAAGTCCTCATGCAGAAAAGAGATGATCCCGATCTTATTATCCTCAAAGAAATGAATATTCGAGAAGACTCTCGTCTTCAAACGGAAAGTATCAAAGGAGATCGAGCGGAAATGCTTAAAAGAGATATCCGCGCTCGGGATCCCACAGGCGATGAGCTTAGACGCGATCATCATCGTGCGTTCACTGACGTTGGAAAAGGAGAAATTCCCCGTATCCGTCACGAGTCCCGTATAGAGAAGCCCCGCGATATCGGTATCGAGGAGCGCTTTGTCCCACTGCTCGATGATCATATAGATAAGTTCGGCGGTAGCACCCGACTTTGAATCGATCAGATTATATTCAGCGTAAGTGCGATCCTGCAGATGATGATCGATGCACATCGTGTGACGCGCTTTTTTGAAGAGCGGACGATACTTCCCGAGGCGATCCTCCGCTGCGCAGTCTATCGCGATCGTGAGATCATAAATGCTTTTCACGGCATCCTTATTGACGGAAGAGACCCCAAAGAGATCACTCATATCGTACTTTAGATCTCCGTCGCAAAATGCGGAAACATCTTTTCCTACTTTTTGCAAAAAAGTCTTCAGCGCGAGAGAGGAGCAGATCGTATCGCAGTCGGGGTTAATATGTGAAAAAAGCGCGATAGACTTCGCACTTTTTATCAATTTGATGATTTCATTGATTTCCATCGTCATCTCCGGTATAGTTCTTTTCGGTTTCGTGGGTCTTTTGCATCGCATCGTCGATCAAATCGGTGATCTGTTTCGCCTGCTCGATCGAATCATCGGGAATAATGCGGAGATAGGGGACGGTGCGCATCTTGACCTTCTGCTTCAAGAGGTTACGCATATGACCCGTGCAATTATTCAGTGCATCGAAAGTCTCATCCTTGAGCGAGGGATCACCGAAGTAACTGACATAGACGCGGGCGTGTGAGAGATCATCACTGATCTTCACCTCGAGCACGGTCAACATCCCGTGGATCCTCGGATCGTTGAGCTCATAGCGGAAGATGATGGATAATTGCTTCAGGAGCTCGGAATTGATGCGCTCGATATTCATTACGCCTTGACCTCCTCGAGCATAAAGCACTCGATCACGTCGCCGACCTTGATATCGTTGTAGTTCTCGATACCGACGCCGCACTCAAAGCCTGTCAAAACTTCCTTAACGTCGTCCTTCATACGCTTCAAAGAGGAGATCTTGTTCTCGGTAATGACCACGTTATCACGGAGAAGTCTCACGTCGGCATTCCTCTGGATCTTACCGTCCATGACCTTACAGCCTGCGATCACGCCTACGCCGCTGATCTTAAAGATCTCTCTGACCTCCGCCCTGCCGAGCACCGTCTCCCTAAACTTGGGAGCGAGCATACCCTTGAGCGCGAGAGAAATGTCGTTGAGTACGTCGTAGATGATCCTGTAGTTCCTGACGTCAACACCGTGTTTAGCGGCAGCCGCCTTGGAGTTTGCGTCGGGACGCACGTTAAAGCCGATGATGATCGCCTTGGATGTGCTGGCAAGCACGACGTCGGACTCATTGATCGCACCGACGCCCTTATGAATGACCTTGACCTTGACTTCGTCATTGCTGAGCTTGGTGACTTCCTGCACGAGAGCCTCGACGGAGCCCTGCACGTCAGCCTTGACGATGAGGTTGAGCTCTTTAAGCTTTCCTTCATTGATCTGCGCAAAGATATCCTCGAGATTGGGCTTGCTTGCGTTGTCTTCCTCGACCTTTGCCTTGATCTTTCTCTCTTCTGCGATCTTTCTCGCGAGCTTTTCATCGGTGAGAACGATCATCTTATCACCCGCAGAGGGCGCCTCGTCGAAGCCGAGCACGGATACAGGCATAGACGGACCTGCCGTCTTTACGAGCTTGCCCTTATCATTCATCATCGACTTGACCTTACCGCACGCGGAGCCTGCGACCATGAGATCACCGACACGCAGGGTACCATTCTGCACGAGAATAGTCGCGACGGGACCCGCCTTGTCGAGTTTCGCCTCGATGACGGTGCCGCGCGCGGGCTTGTCGGGATTACAAGTCGGCATGAGCTCTGCATTTACAAAGACGTTGATATAGTCGAGGAGCTCTTCGACGCCTTGACCGGTCTTTGCGGACACGGGGCAGACTTCGACGTCGCCGCCATAACCAACGACAAATACTTCGTATTTGGCGAGTTCACGCTTGACGCGCTCGATATCCGCGCCGTACTTATCGATCTTGTTGATCGCGATCACGATGGGCACGCCCGCCGCTTTGGCATGGTTGATCGCCTCGATGGTCTGCGGCATGATACCGTCATCCGCCGCAACGACGATGATGGCGATATCGGTGATCATCGCACCGCGAGCACGCATCGCAGTAAAGGCTTCGTGTCCCGGGGTATCGATGAATGTGATCATCTGACCGTTTTTCTCGATCGTATAAGCACCGATATGCTGAGTAATACCGCCTGCTTCTTTCTCTGCGACGTGAGAATTACGGATATAGTCGAGGAGAGAGGTTTTACCGTGGTCGACGTGACCCATGATCGTGACGATCGGTGCGCGCGGGACGGTATTATCCTCATCGGTATCCTCGGTGATGATCTCCTCGAGCTTTTCCTCTGCGGACTTATCCGCCTTGAGCTCGAGCTCGATGCCGTAGTTAGCGGCGATCAGCTCTGCCATAGAGAACTCGATGGAGTCATTGATGGTCTTCAAAACACCTTCCATCAAGAGCATCTTGATGATCTCGGCGATGGGTTTACCGATCTTTTCGCTCAGGAGCTTGATAGGCACAGGATCGACAGTGATGACTGCCTTTTCTATGACGGTCTGCGTCACGACGGGAGCGGGCTTTTGATACTTCTTGCTCTTAAACCTTCTCGCGATCTCGCTATCGTCGATCTCCTTGCCGTTCTCTAATTCACGGCGAAGAATGCTCTTTTTGCTGGCGCCCTTCTTATCCTCATAGATATTGGGGACATTCTTATCGTAAGACTGCTTCTTTCCCTTTCCGCCCTTTTGCGGCTGCGGAGGCACAAAGAGCGTCTTGTCACGATCGGAGATCCCTCCGAAAGTATCTCTCGCACCAAAGGGCTTCTGTCCATAGGAACGAGTCCCGCGTGGATTACGCTCGCTCTCGGGGATATAGATGACAGGCTTAAATTTTTTGGGTTCGGGTACGTCGGGGCGCAAGGGATTACGCTTGGGCTCGGCAGGTACTTCGGGAGCAGGCGCTTCGGGAGCCTTTGCCTCCTCGGCAGGCTTCGTTTCTTCCACAGGGAGAGTCTCGGGAACGGTCTCTTCCGTTTCCGCTACTTCAACGGCGGGGGCTTCAACAGTTTCTTCTGCCTCCGGAGCCTCCTCCTTGACTTCATTCTCCTTAGCAAGAGCCGCTTCGCGCTCGAGCTCTTCCGCCTCCTCTTTTGCGAGTTCCGACGCAATGAACTCGTCTTTCATAGCCGTGATCTTTGACAAGAGATCCTCCGCACGACGACGTGCGTCTCTGACTCCGACCGTCAAAGAGCGAAATTTCGCCTTGTCAAGTTCAAACAAAGCTGTAATATTCGCCAAAGCGTCTTTATTCGTTTCACTCATCAGTTACTACCTCCGACAGTATTATTGAGTTCATTTTCGATCGCCGAAGCGAGATGTTCTTCGCCGATCCCCACGCACTTGATCATCCTCCCTCCGAAATAGGACGGGAGATCCTCGATCAAGTACGACTTTATATTTTTATCCGCGACGAAGCGCTCCACTTTCTTTAAGGAATTTTGGGATAACGCTTGATCGCACAGGACCAAATATATCTTTTTTTTACCGAGTAGGATATTCTCGTAGCCATAAACGATCTTTCCCGATTTGATGGAAAAACCGATATAGGCATTGATCTTATCATTTCGACTCATAGGCGGCAAGGAGGAGATCGTACGCCTCTTGAGAAACGGGCATCTTGAAAGAACGATTCAAGAGTCTGTTCTTCACGAGCAGCTTTAAGCACTCGGGATCGGAGCAAATATACGCGCCGCGACCCGCCGCTTTGCCTGTCGGATCAAAAAGCACTTCGCCCTGCGGCGTACGCACGATCCGCTTGAGATCCTTTTTCTCAAAGAGACCTCTGCAAGCTATACACATTCTCCCCGACGGCTTACGAGCCATATCAGTCCTCCGGATTGTCGATAGAGTCCAAGATGGAGGAATACGGCTTCACGTCGATCTTCCACTCGGTCAGCTTCGCGGCAAGGCGAGCATTCTGGCCTTCACGACCGATCGCGAGAGAGAGCATATTGTCATTCACGATGACGCGAGCGGAGTGCTCTTCGTCATTGACGTGGACCTGCACAGCCTTTGCGGGGCTGATCGCACGAGCGATAAACTCGGGAGCGTCTGCGCACCAGTTAATGACGTCGATCCTCTCACCATTCAGCTCCTGCACGATCACATTGATACGGCTGCCTCTCGGTCCGATGCACGCGCCGACGGGATCCACGTTGGGATCATCGCTGGAGACCGCGATCTTGGTGCGGAAGCCCGCTTCGCGCACGATCTTTTTGATGGTGACGAGACCGCTCTTTACTTCGGGTACGTCGAGCTCAAAGAGACGACGGACAAAGTCGGGATGGGCGCGAGAAACGATGACCTGCGGGGTGCGGTTGTTCGTCGTGATACGCCTGACGAGCACCTTGATCATATCGCCGACGTTATATCTCTCGTTGCGGATCTGCTCGGAGATCGGCATGATACCTTCCATCTGGGTGGGCAGGATCTCGACGTAAACACTGTTCGGCTCGATCTTACGCACGATGGCATTGACGATCTCGCCCGACTTTTCATTCATTTCGGCAAAGATCTGATCCTTCTTGATATCGGTCAAACGCTGCATAATGACCTGCTTTGCAGTATGCACGGCGATACGAGAGAGGTTCTTCGGCATGATCTCCTGAGAGATAGTGTCACCGATCTTGTAGCTCGGCTTGATCTTGCGCGCCTCTTCGAGAGAGATCTCTTTCTCATCGTCGGCGACCTCTTCCACGATGGTCTTGTACGCGAAAACTCTGATCTTCGCGTGTTCGGGATCGAGCTTGACTTCGATCGCTGCGCTGGTGGCGTTCTCCTTCTTGTAAGCGGAAGCTAATCCCGCTTCAAGAGAGGCGATAAAGTCGCCCTTGTCGATTTTTCTCGTCCTTTCAAGCTCGTCAAGTGCCGCAAAAAAGTCTTTATTGATCATATTTCCTCCTAAAATGTGATGTACGGTTTCGCGACCGCAATACTCTTTATTTCTATTTGCAATTCGCCCGACTTGGTCTCGAGCGAAACGATGCCGTTTTCATAGGAGAGAAGCTTACCGATATGCTTCTTGCTCCCCGCGATGGGCGCATAGAGCGCGACCTCGACCTCGGTGCCGATCTTCTTTTGATAATCTCGCTCGGTCTTGAGCGGACGATCGAGTCCGGGAGAGGATACGTTCAAGACAAAGGGGGCTCCTGCCGTGGGATCCAATTCGTCAAGGGGCTGATCGATCGCATTAGCGACGATCTCTGTATCGTCGAGAGTCACCCCACCCTCCTTTTCGGAATCGATGTAGATCGTGAGATGCATCGCATCGTGCTGTTTCTGATACGTGACCTCGACGAGCTCGTATCCGAGACGCTCCAAGATGGGCCGGACAAGCTCTTCTACGCGTTCTTTGACAGACATAAGCCTCCGTTTAGATGCTTATTAAATTAAAAAGTGAGCCATCAAGCCCACTTCCGAAAAGCACCTCTACACAAAGAATTATAGCACACACCAAAACATAATACAACTAAATATAATAATATTTTTTATTTTATTCCGAAATAAATGCATTCGCGAGAGCTACCGCTTCGTCAAAAGCATTCTCGATCTTAGTCCCGAGCGACTCCAGCGCCGATTGCTTGACGACGTGGAGATCGTTGGAGAAGCGATAACGGAGAGGTTTCGCGATCTTATTCAGGATCTCGAGTACTGCCGCAGGGTCTGTCCCGACAAGGAGTTTATCTGCGGTAAACTTCAAGAGATCGGGAATGATCGTGGAGAGCCTCGGCGAGGAATATCCCATGCGATTTGCAAAATCGGCGATATCGGTATCCTCCTTAAAAGCGACTTTCAGATAGGTATGGATATACTCTTTGATCTTGCCGTCCTCGATCAAGCATACGGCGATCTCGTAGGGAATGGTATCCCGCTCGGTATCCAAGGCGCGCATCGCGATAGATACCGCACTCTGACGATTGACGGCGACCTTCTCGGGCTGTGACTCATAAAAATCAAATCCGATCTGTCCGTAATCGGTTTGTTTGTACTCTTTCGGTAGGATCACGCTGTACTCCGCAGGAGGATCGAGAGGCTTTGTCTGCTCCTTGATCGTATCGAAGGGGACCTTACAGAGCGCGATGGATTTCACAAACATACAGAGAGTGCCGTCATCGCGAGCGTTCACCCTGCCCTTACAAACGACCTCTGCGCCATTCACGAGGGCTTTATACTCATCATCGGTATTAAAAAGCGCGGATAACTGCCCCGTCGAATCATTAAAACCGAAGTAATAATAATGCTTGAAAAAGCGCTTGACCTCCGCGCGCTTGGCTTCGTCTCGGGTCTTGAAAGAGAAACGATTGATCTTGCCGCAACAAACGACGTTTTCCCCCTCACCCTTAAGGGTGGAGATATGTACGGCGGCGTCGCTGAGATCGCTCATCTTACCCGCAAGCAGGACTTTATCCGTAACGGTGACCGACTTGCCGTATCTACCCGAAGAAAGCATCTCGGCAGAAGATAGCGCGAGATCGCCATCCGCGACCACGTCGTATTTCACCGAGATATCGATGGAGTACTTTTGTCGAAAGAACTCGACGACCTTTTTCTCAAAGTCCCCGCTCTTGATATAGTCGCGGATATTCTCCTGCATCGTAAAGCTGACGACGGAACGATTCAGGTCGATAGCTACGCGGGAATAGTCGATATTTGCCGCCACCAGCGGAAAGTTTTTGGAGAGAAACTCGGCAAGCGCGGATCGGACGCTCTCCCCCGTCAAGATGACCTTTTCAAAGTAACATTTGACGTCATAACCTACGCCGATCGCCTTTGCAGCGGCGTCGTGGATGGCAGTAATGTCCTCATTCGTCAGATGAAAGTCGTAGATCTCTTCAGGTACGAGAAAAGTAACGCTCACCTTCCCCTCTGAGAGTTTGACCCGTCCGAGGCGCAGATAATCGTATTTCTCGGGAAAAGTATCCTTGATGATCGACAAAATGTCAGTCAATGCCCGCCTCCTTCATCTCACGTAATAGCTCGTCCAGTATTTTATCATTGGAGATGGTCTTCACCACCTCACCGTGCTTAATGATCGCGGACTTTTCCTTGCCGCCCGCTACCCCGATATCCGCATGCTTTCCCTCTCCGATGCCATTGACGACGCACCCCATGATCGCGACGGTGTAGTGCTTGCGAATATGCGCGGTAGCACGTCGAACCTCTGCAGCGAGCTCGTCCACCTTGATCTCGGTGCGAGCGCAAGTCGGACAAGAGATGACTTCGACAAAGTCGCGACGTAGGCCGAGCGCCTTTAAGATGGTATCCGCGGCGTACACTTCTTGAATGGGATCGCCCGTCACGGACACGCGGATCGTATCACCGATCCCATCCATCAATAGGGATCCTATCCCGATATACGACTTTGCTATAGCAAGGTCACCCCCGCCCGCCTCGGTCACGCCGATATGGAGAGGATAGTCAACGGATCTCGAAATAATGCGATACGCGGCGGTATTCATCGTGACGTCACTGCACTTAGCGGAGATCACGATATCGTCAAAACCGCACGCTTCGAGGAGGGATACGCTATGAAGCGCGCTATCTGCAAGCGCCTCGGCAGTATAGCCGTAACGATCCAAAGAGGACTTTTCGAGAGAACCGCCGTTCACTCCCACACGAATGGGAATACCATGGTCCTTGCAAGCGGCAGCCACCTCACGGAGGGCTCTGTCTCCGCCGATATTCGAGGGATTGATACGGATCTTATCGATGCCGTTCTCGATCGCTTTTAAGGCGAGAGTATGATCAAAGTGAATATCTGCGACGAGAGGGATAGTCGTTTCGCGCTTGATCTCCTTGATCGCCTCGGCAGCGAGAGGGGTATTTACGCTCATACGAACGATATCACACCCCGCTCTCTCTAATCGGCGGATCTGCGCCAAAGTAGCGGGGACGTCCTCCGTCCTCGTATTCGTCATAGATTGTACGGTGATCTCGGCGCCTCCGCCGATATACCGATCTTTTATCCGAATGCGTTTCGTCATAGTTTCGTCAGAATAGGCTCGCTATCGTACCCAAATTCAGTATATCACAAATGATCGCAAATGCAAAGAGGATCACGATACCCACCGTATGAATGATCGCCTCGACCTTCCTGTTGACAGGTCTGCGGAAAATGATCTCGATCAAGCAGAAAATGACGCGACAACCGTCCAACGCCGGGAATGGCAGGATATTCATCAAAGCGACGCTCGCGCTCATGATGCCGAACATCAGTAGGACGCCGCGGAAGCCGAGCGTCATCGTGATCTTTCCCATCGCCGCTACGCTGGTCACGGTACCTCCGACCGATCCCTTCAAGCCGACTGCCCCCGTAAAGAGTCCACCGATCGTCTTGAAGGTCAAGATCACGAGTTGCCATATAAAGATAAAGCTCCTACCGAGAGCCTCGAAAAATCCCATACGATAGTAGTCGTATCCGATATTGATCCCAAATCCACGGTAGGTGCTGACGACGGTATTTCCGTTTTCATCCACCCCTTCGGAGCGGAAATCTCCGCGTGTGACGGTGATCGTCACCTTCTCCCCATCGCGAATGACGACGACCTCCGCCGTATCGTCACTCTCGGCGAGCAGATTCCCGATATTTGTATCGATAACGGAATAGACGTTATTTCCGTTCACTTGATAGATCAAGTCACCGACCTCGAATTCTTGTGTAAAAGCGCTTTCCGATTCATTCAAAGTGATGACCTTGGGGAGAGTGTAGCCGTATGTCGCGAATAAGATCGTCAAAATGATAACAGCAGAAATAAAATTAAATGTCACGCCCGCCAAGAGGACGATGATACGCTTCCAAGGCTTCTGACTATTGAAAGAACCTTCGACGGTACTGTCTTCGTCCTCCCCTTCAAAGGCGCAAAAACCGCCGAGAGGGATCGCACGGATCGAGAACAATTCCCCGGTTTTGGTACTTTTACGCGAGAAAAGTTTGGGACCGAAGCCGATCGAGAACTCATTGATCTTGAAATGCAGCGCCTTTCCGAGGAGATAATGACCCGATTCGTGCACGAGGATCATCACCATCAATGCGACGATAGCGATAAGAATGGATAAAGCGATAGTCCCTGCGCTTCCGATCATATACGTCATAGTTTTTGCACCACCATTTCAGTATATTTCTCCACGTCGTCATTTATGCGGAGGACGTCGGCGAGATCATAAGATCCCGACAAATCATATTTTAAGAACACTTTTTCCAATACGTCGGAAATATCCGAATATTTTATCTTTCTTTCAAAGTAAGCGGGCACAAGGATACTGTCAGCCGCAAGCATCGCTGCGGGGTAGAGTCCGCCCTTTCGCCCCGCTTCGAGAAGCAAACGGAATGCGGGATATCTCTCAAAATCAACCTCTCTAAAGGAGAGATCAAAGGGGACCCGAAGGGGCTTGACCGGAGAGGCGATGCGCTCGGGATAGGTGAAAGCATATTGAATGGGCAGCCGCATATCGGGCTCAGAGAGCTGTGCGATCACCGCTCCATCCTTAAAACGCACCATCGAATGTACGATACTTTCACGGTGGATCACCGTCTCGATATCCTCATAGGAGACGTCGAATAAGTGATGCGCTTCTATGACTTCAAAGCCCTTATTTACCATCGTGGCGCAGTCGATCGTGATCTTTCGCCCCATATTCCAATTTGGATGCGCGAGCGCGCGTTGGGGAGAAAGGTCATTCAATTCAGAGAGCGGCACGTCACGAAAAGCTCCGCCGCTCGAGGTGATGATCAGTTTATCGACGTCGCAGGATCGTCCCGACGAGAGACATTGAAAGATCGCGGAATGTTCACTATCTACGGGAATGATCTCCGAGTGATACTTCTTTGCGCGGGAAATGACGTAGTCTCCTGCGGATACGAGCATCTCTTTATTAGAGAGCGCGATCCTCGCACCCTTTTGCATCGCGACGAGAGTGGGACGAAGCGCAGAGATCCCAACGACAGCATTTAAGAAGATATCGTAATCTCCATCCATAGCGGCATGAACAAGGGCGTCTTCGCCGGTGTATAACTTGCAGGGATAACTAAATTCCTCTGCCCTGATCTCAGCGTCTCCCGTTAGGCACACCGTTGGGACTTTGTAGCGATTTGCGATCTCGATAAGGGTGATGACGTCACGGTGCGCGGAGATCATCGTCAGAGAGAAACGATCGGGATATTTCTCGATCACCTCGACAGCTTGTCTCCCGATGGAACCTGTGACACCGATGATCGCTATCTTTCTCATAAGGCCACACCTCCGTAGATCATAAAGAAAACCGCGACGATGGGCGCCACGAAGAGTAAGCTATCCATTCTATCCATCACACCGCCGTGTCCCGGAAAGATCTTTCCGAAATCCTTGACCCCCATTCTACGCTTGATCAAAGAGGCAAATAGATCTCCGATAATGGCAAGCGTCGTAGCGATTACAGCTAAGGCTAAGTAAACGGGAACGGAGATATAATATTCATCAAATAATCGGATTATTCCGACATTTCCGAAGTTTTGAAACACTGCAAAAACGTCAAAGAGAAGGAATACTATCGTCGCGCCGATAAGTCCTCCGATGTAAGCGCCGATAGCTCCGGCTATCGTCTTTTTCGGGCTGACGTCTTCCATCAATTTCTTCTGTCCGAAAATCATCCCCGCAAAGAGTGCGAAGGCGTCGGACAGCAAGGTGACAAAAAGAATGAAAAGTATGCCGAGCAGCGATCCCATTCCGTGATTTATCTCAAAGAATGAGGTCGTGAGGATCATCGGATAAAAAAGGATCAAAATCGTGTAAAGGAGATCATTGATGGTATATTTATCTCGCTTGAATAGAAATACCGTAGCAGCACACAAAAGGGAGATCATCGCCGCAAATAGCGTCCCACTTCCCTCAAAGAAATAGAATAGCGGATAGATAGAAACCGCAAATACTATCAAAGGAAGCAAGATCGCGTTATAACCGGACTTCTTCCCTACCTGCCACATTTCAAAGGCACCGAAAAGCATGAAAGCAAAAAAGAGGATATCGGTGAGCTCGATATACAACGTGCGAAGGTAGAGGATGAAAAGCAAGGCGATCGCGATCAAGACCGCCGCGGTGATATTTCTCTTCAGCATACTACGACTTTAGACCTCCGTACTTCCTGACGCGCGAGGCGTATTCGTCTAAAACCGAGACAAATGCCTTCTCATCAAAGTCCGGCCAAAGGAGATCGGTAAAGATAAACTCGGAATAAGCCGATTGTAATAAGAGGAAATTGCTGAGTCTGACCTCTCCCCCTGTCCTCACTACGAGGTCGGGGAAATCGATATCGTGAGTATAGAGCGCGGAGACGACATCATCCTTGGTAACAGAGGTTTTCCCGCTTGCAAGAAGTGAGTTCACCGCCGTGGTGATCTCCTCCCAACTGCCGTAATTCAGCGCTATGACGACGTTCAGTCCGTCGTTTTTCGCGGTTTCACTGACCATTTTTTCACAAGAATCGACGATATCAGCGGGGAATTTAGCGAGATTACCGATAAATCTGAGACGTACGTTTTTATCTCTGTACTTATCGATCTCCGAAAGAAATCTGCGGAATATTTGGAATAAATAGTCGATCTCGCTCTTCGGACGTGTCCAATTTTCCGTAGAAAAAGCATAAAACGTGACCGTCTTCACCTCGTACTTCATGGCGAGATTCACCACAAGATCGAGGGTTTTCGTCCCCATTTTATGCCCATACTTTCTAGGCAAATGGCGGTGCTCCGCCCATCTGCCGTTGCCATCCATTATAAACGCGATATGCGAAGGCGTCATTCGACCTCCTTATACGGTCAAGATCTCGGTTTCCTTATCCTTGAATGCTTTATCAACGATGGCGACCTGATCGTTCAAGATCTTATCCACGTCCTTTTCGAGCGCTTTGATATCGTCCTCGGTGATGAGTCCGTCTTTCTTCAGTTTCTTGATCCCTTCGTTAGCGTCACGGCGATGGTTGCGCAGGTTTACCTTTGCATTCTCCGTGACCTGCTTCAGCTCCTTGACGAGAGCCTGACGACGCTCCTCCGTCAGATCGGGGAAGATCAAACGAAGCACTTTACCGTCATTATTCGGCGTGATACCGACATTTGCGTCCACGATCGCCTTTTCGGCTGCCTTCAACGCACTGCCGTCCCAGATAGAGACGACGATCATCTTCGCCTCGGGAACGGTGATACTACCCATCTGATTGAGGGGAGTGGGGGTGCCGTAGTAATCCACCATCACCTTATCGAGAATGTGGGGATTCGCGCGGCCTGCGCGGATCGTGAGAATGTGCGTTTTATAGGCATCCACAGCCTTTTTCAGCGCAGTCTCGTATGTATCCAAGATCTCCAAAACTTCCATAATATCGTATGACATATCCTATCCTCCCGTTCCTATAGAATCTTTCGACAGTGATCAGTGGATCAACGTGCCGATCTTTTCGCCGTTCACGGCTTTCATAATGCTGCCTTCATCCTTAAGTCCAAAGACGATCAAAGGTATCTTATTATCCATACACAGCGACGCGGCGGTATAATCCATCACGCCGAGATGATTGGAGAGAAGATCGAGATAATTGAGCGTTTCGTACTTCTTCGCATTCGGATTGATCTTCGGATCGCTGTCATAGACGCCGTCCACGTTCTTTGCGAGGAGGATCGCCCCTGCCCCGATCTCTGCGGCACGAAGAACGGCAGCGGTATCGGTGGTGAAATAGGGATTACCCGTTCCGCAAGCGAAGATAACGATCCTGCCTTTATTCAAGTGATTGATCGCCTTGCGCTGGATATAGGGCTCTGCGACTCTCGTGATCGTGAGCGCGGTCATCACGCGGGTATCCGCGCCCTTCATCTCGAAGGCGTCCTGCAGCGCGAGGGCATTCATGACAGTCGCCAGCATACCCATATGATCCGCCGTAGCACGATCGGACATAAACTTTGCCTTGCCGCCACGCCAGAAATTGCCTCCGCCGACGACGATACCGATCTGCACGCCGGTATTCTTTACCGCGATGATATCATCTGCGATACGACCGATGATGTCGGAATCCAGTCCAAACCCATGATCTCCGCCGAGCGCTTCGCCCGAGATCTTGATGATCACTCTCTTATAAGCCGCCATATACTCTCCTATCGCGCGAAATATCCTTCCGCGCTCGTCTATTACAAAAAAGGGCAAAAGTGAATTTGCCCTTTTCGATGTGGATCAAATTATTTGATCTGGCTCATCACTTCGTCAACGAAGTTATCCACCTTCTTCTCGAGTCCTTCACCCATCTCGAAGCAAGCGAATCTCTTGATCGCGAGGTTCAAGCCGTTGTCCTTATTGACGGATGCAAGGTATTGTTTGATGGAGATATCGGGATTTTTGACGAATTGCTGATCCATTAAACAAACGTCCTTGTAGTATTTGCTGATCCTGCCCTGCACCATCTTCTCGATGATCGCCGCGGGCTTGCCCTCGTTGAGCGCCTGAGCGGTCAGGATCTCCTTCTCCTTCTCGAGCTCCTCGGTGGGGACTTCGCTGCTGAAGACGTAGGACGGCTTCGCCGCAGCGATCTGAAGGGTCAGATCATGAGCAAACGCACGGGATGCGGGGGTATCCTCGCCAGTTACCTCGACGATAACGCCGACCTTGCCGCCCAAGTGGACGTAGCTCTCGATGATACCATCCTCGGTAACAAACTTTGCAAAACGACGGATAGAGATCTTCTCTCCGATCTTTGCGGTCGCCTCGATGACGTCAGCCTGCTTCGCCACGTTGAGCGCGTCGATATCGGACACGTCGTTATCGGCTATATACTCCGCAATGTTCGCGACGAAGGAATTATACGCATCGCCCTTCGCGACGAAGTCGGTCTCGCAGTTCACCTCGACGAGTACGCCGATATTGCCCTTGACGAGAGCGGCAACAACGCCTTCAGCCGCGATCCTCGAGCTCTTTTTCGCGGCGGTAGCCATACCTTTCACGCGAAGGATCTCGAGCGCCTTCTCCATATCGCCGTCAGCCTCGGTAAGAGCCTTTTTGCAGTCCATCATACCGACGCCGGTCTTTTCTCTGAGTTCCTTAACATCACTTGCAGTAAACATATCTTTTAACCTCCGATATTATTCGGCATCCGTATCGGCGGGAGCCGCAGGTGCTTCTTCTGCCGCGGGAGCTTCCTCAGCAGCGACCTCTTCGACGACGTCGTCATCCTCGGGCACGCTGTACTCTACGCCCTCTTTCGCCTCGATGACCGCATTCGCGATGGTGGAAGCGATGAGCTTGACCGCGCGGATCGCGTCGTCATTACCGGGGATCACGCAGGTCACGTTGTCGGGATTGCACTTCGTATCGACGAGAGCGACCACGGGGATACCGAGCTTATTTGCCTCGTCAACGGCGAGGTGCTCCTTGTCCACGTCCACGACAAAGAGGAGATCGGGGAGCTGGCGCATATACTTGATACCGCCGAGATTCTTCTCGAGAAGCTCGCGCTCCTTGAGGAGGAGACCCACTTCCTTCTTGGGAAGGAGATCAAACTCGCCGAGCTGCTCCATTTGATTGAGCTTATTCAAGCGATCGATGCGGGTGCGGATGGTCTTGAAGTTCGTGAGGGTGCCGCCGAGCCATCTCTGATTGATGTAATACATCGAGCAACGCTCTGCCTCTTCCTTGATCGCATCCTGCGCCTGCTTCTTGGTACCGACGAAAAGGACGTTCTTGCCCTTCTTGACCTCGTCGCGAACGAAAGCATATGCCTTCTCGATCTCGACGACAGTCTTCTCGAGGTCGATGATGTGCACCCCGTTACGCGCAGTATAGATATACTTCGCCATCTTGGGGTTCCAGTGGCAAGTGCGATGTCCGAAGTGGACGCCGGCTTCCAAAAGCTGTTTCATGGTGATAACTGACATAATAAAAAAACCTCCTGTTTTTCTTCCCGCGATTTCTTCGACCGCCCCAACTCAAACGAGCAACAGTACGGTCTCGATCTACGGTGCTTATTTAGCATAAATATAATATCATACGGAAAAATCTTTGGCAACGATTTTTACGCACAATAATTGCAATTATTTCTTATCGTCGCAACCCGAGCACCCCGAGCAATCGCCCGAGCAGTCCCCCGCATTGTTCTCAAGAAACTTTTGGAAAGCTTCGTTGAGCTCGTTTTCGTCCTCAACGGGAGTCAGATCGACGGTGCCGTCCTCGTTCTCCGAGATATGGAAGATATAGCAGCTCCCCTCCTCGTAGTCCTCGCTGCCGACGATGGGCTCGACGACGCAGTACAAGCGGCCGTTCATCTCGACGGTATCCAAAAACTCGCACTCAACGCGATTACCGTCCTCGTCGGTCAAGGTGATCAAATCTCTTTCTTCGTTATTATCCATTTTTCAAAACCTCGTCATTTATTCAAGTAGCAACGCAAGATGATCTCCGCAGCTACCTTGTCTATCACTTTTCTTCGTTCTTGGCGGGAGAGCCCCGCTTCGATCAGCATCTCCTCTGCCTCGACGGTAGTCAAACGCTCGTCCTCGTAGTAGATGGGGAGTCCCGAACGCTCGACAAGCAGAGCGCCGAAAGCGCGCACCTTCTCCGCGCGATCTCCCTCCGTTCCGTCCATATTCAGCGGGAGACCGAGCAGGATCATTTCCGCATGGAGAGAGCGAGCAAGCTCTGTAAAATAGGTCGCGTCCGCATCCGCCCCTTTTGAGAGATGCGTTTCAACGCCATTGGTACTGATCCCGAGAGGATCGCTGACGGCGACGCCGATCCTGACGTCCCCGATATCCAAGCACAGTATTCTCATAGTCCGATCATATCATAAAAGCGCCGATAACGCAAGGATTCAGCCCTTGTTTGCGCGGATCACCTTGGCTCTCACAAGAGTCTTTTCGTATCCATTCTCGGAAGGCTTATAGAAGGTCTCGTCCTTGATGGCATCGGGAAGGTATTGTTGCTCGACCCATCCACCGAAAGAATGAGGATATTTATAGCCTTCGACCTTTTCCTGCTTATAATTCGTGTCCTTGAGATGCTTCGGGACGATATCTCCGTAGGTCTTTTCCACAGCATCGTGCGCGGAATAGAGGGCACCGACGACGGAATTGCTCTTTGACGCCTCGCAAACGTAGATGATCGCCTCGGTCAGAGGGATACGCCCCTCGGGGAGGCCGATATTCTGCATCGCGGTCATCGCAGAAACGGCGATGGTCAGAGCGTAGGGATCCGCCATACCCACGTCCTCTGCGGAATGTACGACCAAACGACGGCAAACGAGCATGGGGTCGCATCCCGAAGAGATCAAGCGCTCCATCCAATACACGGCAGCGTCGCTGTCACTACCGCGCAGAGACTTGCAAAATGCGGAGATCATATCGTAATAGGTGCTCTCGTCGATGGAGAGATACTTTTTCTGCACAGACTGCGAGGCGATCTCCTTCGTGATCGTAATGACCCCCTCCCGATCGGGCGGAGTCGTGATGACCGCGAGCTCGAGGCTATTATACGCGATGCGCAGATCGCCGTCGGATGCGTAGGCAAAATGCGCGAGAACTTCGTCCTCACAGCGAGCGTTAAATGCTTTCAGCCCCCTCTCATCGGTGAGAGAGGCACTGAGAGCTGCGATGATCTCATCGGAAGACAACGGCTTAAACTCAAAGAGACGGCATCGCGAAACGATCGCCTTGGTCATCGAGATAAAGGGATTTTCCGTCGTGGAACCGATAAAGGTGATCACTCCCTCCTCGATCGCGGAGAGCATACAGTCGGACTGCGCTTTATTCCAGCGATGACATTCATCGAGCAGGAGATAGGTCTTGGTGCCGTACATCTTGAGCCTGGCGCGCGCTTCGTCGATGACCTTCTTTGCATCGGCGACGCCGCTTGAGACAGCGTTCAACTTCTCGAAATGCGACTTGGTGGTCTCGGCGATGATATTCGCGAGACTTGTCTTTCCCGAGCCGGGCACACCGTAAAAGATACAGCTACCGAGACGATCTGCGGCGATCGCACGACGAAGGAGAGTTCCCTCGCCTACGATATGCTTCTGTCCGATAAACTCGCTCAATGAGCGGGGACGCATCCTCTCGGCAAGCGGCTTTGCTTTATCCACGTTTTCGGTATAATCAAATAAATCCATATATTGACTATACCACAAAATGCTCTCCCTGACAAGGAAATCAGACAAAGCGACAAAGGATAGAGAGATTTTCTTCACATTCTTTGAGCGAGACGCGATCGATCTTTTTGCCGTCCAGGAAGAGTCCGCGCGCTTCGCCGCGCTGATAGTCGATCGTGATATGATGTCCGTCAAGGACGATCTCTGCTTGCAAATGGTTGTAACAAGCGGGGAAACAAGGCTCTAGGTAAAGATAATCTCCTCGACGTTTGATCCCAAAGAAGTCCTCGGTCAAGACGTACTTTAGCCACCCTGCACTCCCCGTGTACCAAGTCCATCCCGCACGTCCGAGATAAGGTTCATAGCCGTAGATATCTCCCGGCAAAACGTAGGGTTCACCCTTATAAACTAGCGTTCCTTCCCTCGTCGAACATCGATACATTGGATTTAGATCCTTGAGAACACGATATGCCCCTTCCTTCTCGCCGAGCTCGAGGAGCGCTTTGAGATACCATACAGCTGCATGGGTGTATTGCCCACCGTTTTCCCTGATCCCCTTCGGATAGGCTGAAATATAGCCGTAATCCGAATGTAAGTCAAAGGGTGGAGATAGTAGTTTCACGATGCAGGCGGTAGCTTCCGCGAGGTCATGCGCCGTTGCCATCGCCCTTCTCGCATCCTGTTCGGGCGAGATCTTGGATAGCACTGCCCAAGTCTGCGTATTCAGCGCAAGCCGGCACACGCGCCCCTCCGAATATCCAAGCCACGAGCCATCGTCACTAAAGGCGAGCGGATAACGTCCGTCACGAAGAAGCGGGATGACGCTCTTTTGCAGTTTCTCGAGATGAGATGATAATTCTCGCCGAATATGGTCGGGATAGTATTTCATGGCGTCCGAAATCACTCGATAGGCAAACATCGTCAGCCATACACTTTCCCCTTTTCCCTTTCGTCCCACCCGATCCAATCCGTCGTTCCAGTCACCGCTCCCGATCTTCAGGAGCGAATGCTCTCCGTACTGGAGAGAGACGCGGATCGCGCGGAGTAAATGCTCGCGAATCGGCGCGCTATCCCCGAGACGAGGGATCTCGTAGCGGCTGATCTCATTCTCATCGAGGATGGGAGATAGGAGAAAGGGGACGCTCTCATCCAAGATCAAGAGATCCCCCGTTACGTCGATATATTTCTCCGTAACGTAGAGAAGCCACAAGCGATCGTCCGAAATGCGCGTCCGTACTCCCGTAAAAGGCGGATGCCACCAATGCTGAACGTCCCCCTCGGTGAATTGGTGGGATGCTGCGAGAAGTATCTGCTCACGCGCCTTATTGGGAGCGGATACCAGGAGCCCGAGGACGTCCTGCAACTGATCTCGGAAACCGTAAGCTCCACTGCATTGATAAAAACCGCTCTTCGCATTCAATCGAGCGCTCGAGAGTTGATAAGGTAAGCAAACGTTATACAGCCTGTCGAGGTATTCGTCGGGCGTTTTTACGTGGATAACGTTGTTAAGAAGGCTTGTAAGCGTCTTTGCCTTGGAGAAAGCGAGAGCTCTGTCATCCATCTTCTCGATCGGAAAAGAGGAGATCACAAAGCGATAGTGCCCTTTCACAAGTGCTCGCGGAGAGCGGAAAGAGATCTTCCCGGACTTTTCGATAGAATGAACGACTGTCGGTGCGCCGTCAAGCGAGTAAATATACGCGGTCATTCCGTTCTCAATATTTGTGAGAACAAAGCCGTTCTCCACCTCCTGAACGCATATCTTCTCCGTAAATCGCCATCCCAAGGAAGGGATTACGTCGAGTGAAAGAAATGCGTCCGTCGGGAGATTATCGCTATAAGCGATATCGTATATCTTTCTGCGCCCTTCGTCACAAATTGAGACACTCACACGCATCGTTATACCGTCGATGATGTGCAAAAATCGACTCTCTCCGACCAGATGTTCACAGTGATTTGCATTCAGCACATAGTGCTCGCCGCGGCAGTGATACACGATCTCCTCTGTGCGCGAGTCGCGAATGGCGTCTCCCGTCCATACGGTGATCTTATCTTCGCGAGAGTTTTTACCAAAGGTAAAGCCACCACCGTTCTCGGTGATCACAAAGCCGCCTTCCTTGCCTCCGACGACGTTCGAATAAGGTAAAAGTGTCGCCTCGGAGAAAGGACGAACCGCATAGCCGCCTTCGGTAAAACAGCCCTCTCCGCAACCTTTCACAGGAGCGGCGCTTCCACCCGTGGAAGGGAGCCGCACCTCATGATCAACGGGCAGCGAGGTAATATCTTCGAGCGGCTGTGACAATATGACCTTTGCACAAGATCGGAATATACTCCCCCTTTCACGATCAAGGATGATGGCGGTATCGTCTATCGACGAGAGAATCTTCGAGACTGCCTCTCGTTCACTCATTCCCGCTCCGGGGATATCTCCCGCTACGACAATGAATTTATGCGCGAGTCCACACTCTCGCAGGTGATGAGAAACCGAGATCATAGCGGTCAGCCTGCGACGATCTTTCTCTTCCTCCGCGTCAAAGTAGAGGATATCCTCACACCCTGATACGCCGATCGAGGCGAGTTCATCCTTGCGCTTCAATCTCCCTGACAGAACGCTCTGCGGCGTACGCATATAGAGGAGTCGCCCTGCGATCTTGAGTGAATAATCGGTATATTCGTCAGTCTTGTCCGGATCACGCCCGAGGAGCTCTATCGCCCCCGAACGATATGCCAGATCCACTTTTTGATTTCTCTCTTTGAGGTGCTCGGCGTCGCGATCAGCCAAAAAGACGAGATATACGACGCTCTCCCCATGCGGGGGGATCTCCGTTTCGCCGCTAAGACCGAAACAGGGATAGAGTACGTCGCCGAGCTTCGGGGCGGCACTGCTTCTCACCCCCAATGCAAAATCTTTATAAAAATCACCGAGACGACCGATCACGTTATAGGAATTACAGTTGATCTCAAGATCGGATAAGCCCTTTACCATCAAAGAAGCGGAAAGCACCTCTTTGCAGTCCGGGCCTCGCCGCGTAAGGTATTGGGTATGCGACTCCTCGTCGTATTCGGCAGAGACGAACATATCGGAAAACGCAGGATGAGAGAAATAGGCGTCATCTCTATTCATCACCATATCCGCATAAGCAGAGAGCCGCACTTTTCGCGGACTGTCGCCGGGGTTTTCGAGGACGATCTTCCGGATCTCTCCACCATAACCATCGAGAGGAGATATCTCCATCCTCGCTTTGCGATGGGGGTTGACATACTTCACCTCTCGATCTCCAAAGACAGCGTAACAATCCTGCCCTCCAAAGGGGTAATAGGTAGGAGAATAGATTTCATCCCCTTCTTTGATCTCGATAAATATGCCGCCGTATTCAGGAGAATACTCCAATACTTTCGTCAGTCGATACTCCCCGAGCATCGCCCCGCTTCGACCGAGAGCGTCGTAGGTCGCCCTATATTCTCCACTCTTTATGACGAGGGTATCGGGAATAGCGGTAGGATGGGAAACGACCTCTTTCTTCCTCGGCAAAGCAGCAAGAGGAGAGATGGCTACCGGGGACTTTCGATCATAGATGTTATCCTCGGTCAAGAGGATCTGAACGGCGCGAATACGTGGGAGTGAAGTAAAGAGTCTGACGATCTCATCTCGGCACATGTAATTCGTTATCGCGGCAAGCGCCATCCCCTGATGGTGAGTCATATAGCTCGAAACGACGTCCCCATCGTGATCGAAGTCTATCGCTTCGTAAAAGCCATACTCCCCCTCCGCATCGAACTTTGACAATTCGTATAGATTGGCTATAGCGGCGCTCCGAATGGCGGGAAGATAGAGAAATGAAGCATAGGGAGCGATGACGTCGGAGGTCTCTCCCGACAGCGCGAGTGCGCGACACCCGACCGCCTTATACATAAAAGCCGTCGCATCGTTAAAGGCATAGTATCCACATTCCGATCGACCGAAAATCCCCCTGCTCCGATCCCGCATCTGCACCCTCCCCGACCTCTCCTCCTGCGTGCGGATCAGACTTCCAAAGGGTGCAGAAAGAAAGATGCGCGGGAGCATATACTCAAACGCAGTTCCGCTCCAAGATAGGAGAGTATTACCACAGAGCGAGGTGCATTCACGCCCGAGAGAAAAGTAGCATTTATGATCTATCCCTTGTGAGATGGCGAGATAGTAGGCAAGGCGCGATTCCGAAGCGAGGAGATCGTATCTGCCGTAGAGACGATTTTCATCGGTATTCTTCACGATGGCGAGACATTTCGCCCTTGCATCATAGAGGATAGTAAAATCCGTCTCTATCGCGAGCGCTCTCGCCCTGTCTGCGAGCTCGAGCTCTCCTTCCTCTCGCAAAAACGCCTCTATGACAGAGACGCAACAAACGAAATTCGCACTATCCACAGTGGAGACCACGCGAGGCGGCATCACTGTAAAGGTCTCGACATTATACCAATTATATAAATGCCCGTGATAACGTTCCAATCGGTCGATCTTGTCAAGGATAGCGCGGATATTCTCTATCGCCTGCCCCTGCTCGATAAATCCGAGCTTAAAAGCAGAGACCTCGGCGAGAAGATCAAATCCGAGGTTTGTCGGCGAGGTCATACGCGACTTCATCCGATAAGGAAAGAGTTGAAGGTTGTCGGGGATCAATCCATCTCCTCGCATATCCTCAAAATAGCGGTAGATTTTAGAGGCGTATCCTCTGAGCATCTCGCGATCCTTCTCGGAAATATCGGTATAGTGGATATCTCGACCCGAGAGTAAAAGAGTAAAAGCATAGAACATAAAGAGGAGAGTATATGCTGTCAGCCACAGTTCCCCGAGGAGGATCGTCCCCACCGTAAGGAGAATGACCGTAGGGAGAAGGATCCTTGCACCATCTGCCGCGCCACCCGATCTCTGCGTAGCGCGAAATGGCGTCCACTCCAAGAGGTTATCACTGCGCGTAACCATCTTGAAACAGGTAACGATAAAGAGATACACCCCCGAGAGCGCGCGAAAAGGAAGGAGGAAAAGCTCCTCCGTCAAAAGCTCGAGCGATAGGATAAACCCGCGAAAGGCGTGCGAAAGCCTCACCCTCGTAAAGAAGGTACGAATGGAGAGAAGGAGCGCGTACGCCTTGATCAGGAGAAATAGCGAGAGCGCATAGAGGATAAGAAACAGACTCCCTGCGATATACGCAAAAACGAGCACGGACAGGATCATCGCATCGCGAAGTACTGTCATTCCATTGATAAAGATGATGAGTTTATAGATAGGGGCGATGGGATTTTTTATCCTCTTTCCGCTCTTATCCTTTACACGATTGCAAAAGGCATAAGGGAGGAGCTGGATATCCCCTCTCTGCCATCTCGTCGTCCTGAGATGATCTCCCGAAAAGCTGCTCGGGGCATCCTCATAAACGCACCTCTTGACGGAGGTCGAATGTAGGACGGCGCCTTCGATGATGTCGTGGCTGAGTATCCTACCGTCGTGGAAAAAGTCGCTGAGTTTATCGAGATAGGCACCGATGCGGACGATGGCTTTGCCGCAGTATAGCGCACAGTCAAAGGTATCGGCATAGAAATCGGTATAATAGGGGTATGCCTCGGCGCCACACCCTCGAAGGTAACGGAGAGAATAGTGCGTCGATATCGAGTAGCGATTGATACGACCGCCGAAACTCATCAGGTCGTACTCACGATTAAGTGGATGCGCCATCGCGAGGATCGCGGAGCGAATGGTCCCGGGGAGCAGCTCGCTGTCATCGTCGAGAAGGAGAGCGTATTCCGCGCGAGGGAGCTCCCCGATCACTCTGAATTTGTCTGTATCTCGCTCTCTCACAGCGGAGAGAAAGTCAAGGATCGCGCCCCGCTTCCGTTCGTAGCCTCGCCACCTCTTCCCGATAAAAGAGCGTTTCCTGAGAAAGATCGAGACCCGCTCCGATCGACGAAGAGAGGCGAGATAGGCAGCTATCTCTTCGTCGCTTTCTCCCCACTCGCGGTCGCTCGACGGGAGGTCGGCGAGGATCACGTATGATACGGCAGGATCGTGCTCCGACGATGCAAGGGTCTCTATCTGCTGCATCGCGTCGTCCGCATCCTCTCTCGTAGCGATAAACCGACTCACAGTCACGACGGAACGACACTCCTCGGGAAAGGTTTTATAGTCCATCTGCGGGAGCGGCTTTGTTTTCATTTTGAGAGAGTAAGCCCTTTTCAAGAGGTATTCCACAGGATGTAGAGAGGCGATAAAGAGTGGCACTACCGAGAGATACGCCCAAAGATTTCTGAGAAAATAGGCGGGGAAAGCTGCGATCACGATGGAAATAAAGAGCACGAGAAAGGAGTACATCCCCTGCACTCTCGTCTTTTCATCTTTGAGCGGCTCGATGACTCCGCTTCTCAAGTATTTCGCGAGAGCCTCGGGATAATAATATAGGATCTCACCGAAATGGAGAGACAGATCGTCGGCGATCTCGAGCGCGGCGCGGGCGACGCGCTGTTCGGAGACGGCGTTACGCTCTGCGCATTTCGAGGTCTGAAGGAGATAATCGTTTCGCGCCTTATCGCTCATATCCCGATACGAGACGTCCTTTCGATAGATGCGATCGGTCGGAGACAGGGAGATCATAAGGCCCTCGTCGAGCTCAGCGCCGAGCGTCCGAAGCGAGCTGATGTAGGCAGAAGTCAAGAGGAGATTATCGGCAAGGAGATTGTCAAATCCGAGGCGAGCGGAGAGAAAATCCTCCTCCTTTACACTATCGATCCCCTCTTCTCCGTGCAACTCGGAATAATAGGTCAAATAGGAGTCCGAACGGAGATACATTTTGGAGAGAGACTTTTTTCGCGCTTTGAGATAGGCGTCAAAGTAGTGAATGGATCGCTCGGCAAATATAGAGATCTCGCTCAATAGACGATACGCTATCGCCTCTCCGAGCAGAGATATTTCGAGGTAGGTCAAGGGTGTCACGGCGTTAAAGGCGTTCACGACCTTCCCGATGCGATCTTTCGTCACCTTTCCTCCCGAATACTTCACGATAAAGTCGGCAAGCACCATGATCCTGGGGAGTCCATTTGCGTGCGGGAGAGAGGTAAAGGCATGATAGTCGATATGATCGAGCGATCCGAGGAGGAGACGGATATTGTCCGAGATCCACTCCTCAAAGTCGTACACCTTGCGCCCAGCCTTTTTCTTTTTCATCACCACCTTTCGACACCCTAAAAGCGCGAGTTTCAAGGGATATTTCATCACGCCTGCCCCGCCGCTTCTCACGTTTCTGAGCTCGTGAGCGAGATAACCGATATTCCTGACCGCGTCCTCATCCGACATATCGGAAGAGAACTCGCGGTTATTTTTTGCGGTGATTTTCGAGAGCAATTTTAAGATCCTTTTGGCAAGAAATAATATCATAATAATGAAATTATTTACCGCGGATAAATAAAATAATCATTGCAAGGCACCCGAAAAGATGCTATACTTGACACGTGAGTTAACCAGACGGTCGCATCGAAAGATGAGGAAAGTCCGAGCACCACAGGACAGAGTGCCGGCTAACTACCGGTGAAGGCGACTTCAAGGAAAGTGCACAG
>CAMOTC010000003.1 GCA_946625545.1 uncultured Clostridia bacterium
ATCAAAAGAATTTGCGAAGCAGATCGTTATTCTATGCAGAGATATTAAACAAAACAGCCGCGAATCCGTGATGACAAATCAACTGCTCAGAAGCGGTACGTCGATAGGCGCTAATATTCACGAAGCGCAGTACGCGCAAGGGACAAGGGACTTTATTTCAAAATTTGAAATATCGCTGAAGGAGGTTTACGAGACTGAGTATTGGCTTGACCTCTTGTTCGAAACGGGGTATATCGATGAACAAACCTACAAACCGATCCGTAACACTTGCGGTGTGATCAGACGTATGCTGATCTCTTCCATAAAAACATTGAAGGAAAGCGAGGGATGATCTATTAAGACTCGAGGAAAAGCACTTTTTCTCAAATCTGAATGATGAGATCATCAGCACGCACAGTTTTCCTTTTTCCCCTCACTTACTTGCATTCCGAGCTTATAGATGGTATGATATAAATATCATATTTGATAATGGAGTTTTACTTATGAACGTAATGGACACCTTGCGCGAAAGAGGATTTATCAAGCAGACCGTTTTCGAGGAGGACCTGTATAAGCTCCTCGGCTCGGAAAAGGTCAGCTTTTATATTGGGTTTGATCCCACGGCGGACAGCTTACACGTCGGACACTATCTCGCGATGATGGCGATGAGCCATATGCAGAGGGCTGGGCATCGTCCCATCGTCCTGATCGGCGGTGGCACGGGTATGATCGGCGATCCTTCGGGTCGTACCGATATGCGTAATATGCTGACTGCCGAGACCGTTCGTCATAACTGCGAGTGCTTTAAGAAGCAGATGAGCCGTTTCTTCTCCTTCGAGGGGGATAACGCCGCGATCATGGTGAATAACGGCGATTGGCTATTAAACCTCAATTACGTGGATTTCCTGCGCGATATCGGCTCTTTGTTCAGCGTAAATCGTATGTTGACCGCCGAATGCTATAAGAACCGCATGGAGAAGGGTCTCACGTTCCTTGAGTTTAACTATATGCTGATGCAGAGCTACGACTTCCTCGTGCTCTTCCAGAAATACGGCTGCGTACTTGAGTGCGGCGGCGACGATCAATGGAGCAATATGCTCGCAGGTGCTGACCTCATTCGGCGCAAGGAGGGCAAAGACGCCTTCGCGATGACTTTCCCCCTCCTCACGAATAGTGAAGGCAAAAAGATGGGTAAGACCGCCTCGGGCGCAGTATGGCTCTCTGCGGAAAAGACTTCTCCCTACGATTTCTACCAATATTGGCGCAACGTGGAGGACAGTGAGGTCAAGAAGTGCATGAAACTCCTGACCTTTATGCCGCTCGATGAGATCGAGGAGATGACCGCGCATCAGGACGAAAGGATCAACGCCGCGAAGGAGCGTCTCGCTTACGAGATCACCAAGATTGTGCACGGTGAGGAGATCGCAGACGACGTGGTCAGAAAGGTCAAGGCGGCTTTCTCCGGTGACGTGGAGAATATGCCCACGGCAGAGATCCCCGCAGGAATGACGAAGGTCGTGGATATCCTCGCGGAGGTAAAGTTCGCTCCGAGTAAGAGCGAAGCGCGCCGCTTGGTGCAGGGCGGAGCTGTCTCGGTGGACGGCGTCAAGATCACCGACGTCATGGCTGAGGTCAGCGATAGTCAGGTCGCGAACGGTTTTATCCTTTATAAAGGTAAAAAGAACCGTTTGAAGGTCACTTATTCCAAATAAATGTATTTTACCGTAGGGGGCGAGATGACGGCGGAGACGTCCGTCAAGCACAGCAAGTTTATCGCTTTTTGTTCGAGAGTCACTTGTGACGAGGAGGCGGAAGCCTTCGTGAAAACCATCAAAAAGCGCTATACCGACGCGACGCACGCCCCCTATGCTTATGTCCTGGGGGAGAGATCGGACAAGTCGCGCGCCAGTGACGACGGCGAGCCTTCGGGCACCTCGGGAGTTCCCATTCTCGAAACCATCAAAAATAACGGACTTACCAATACCGTCGTCGTGGTCGTCCGCTATTTCGGCGGGATCAAGCTCGGGACGGGCGGCCTCGCGCGCGCTTATTCCGACGCGGCGCTTGCGGCGCTGACTCTGGCGGGAAAGACTGCTTTTGATAAGTGTGCTGTATGTACGCTTTCGTGTGATTACACTTTTATCTCCATCGTTCAAAATCAAATATATGCCTTTAACGGGCTCATTCTCGGCGCTGAGTACGTAAATGGTGCGGAACTGACCGTTGCCATCCCTTGCGGAAAGAAGCAAGGCTTCTATGCCGCCATCGCCGACGCGACGTCGGGGCGGGTCACTGCTGTCGAGATAGAGGAGCGTTACTGCGAGATCAAGGGGGAATGATATGCTGAAGGACTTTTTGATCGGCAACTTTACCGATAGCGTCAATCAAACGGGAGTGACTGCGATCCTTTGTCCCAAGGGAGCAACGGGCGGGGTCAGCGTGCGCGGAGGTGCTCCCGCTACCCATGAGACCGATCTCTTGCGCTCGGAAAATACCGTGGATCGCGTCAACGCTGTCGTGTTGTCGGGTGGGAGTGCTTTCGGTTTAGAATCTATCTCGGGTGTGATGCAGTATTTGTCAGAGCAGGGCTTCGGCTTTGACGCAGGCTGCTACAAGGTCCCGATCTGTTGCGGCGCATCTATCTACGATCTCGAATGTGGAAACTTTGCTTATCCCGATAAAGCCGCGGGCTACTCGGCGGCAAAGGATGCAAAAGAGATCAGCGAGACGTACGGCAGGATAGGCGCAGGTACGGGCGCGACTGTCGCGAAACTCGGTGGCAAAGCGAATGCGATCCCCTCGGGAATGGCTGTCTCTATGCTAAAAAAAGGAGATCTCGAGGTCGCAGTCGTCAGCGTAGTCAACGCTCTCGGCAATATCTATGATCCCATAAAGGGTGAACCCATCGCTTGCTCGGAGGGGCGGTCGGTCTCTCCCTTTACAAATACGACGATCTCCTGCGTGATCACAAATGCAAGGCTGACCAAGGCGCAGGCAAATAAACTCGCCGATGCGACGCAGGACGCTTATGCTCGGTGCATTCGTCCCGTGCATACCCCTTACGACGGCGACACCATCTTTCTCCTCGCAAGCGGAGAGGTCGAGGCGAATATCCTCGACATCCAAATGCTCGTTGACGAGGTATGCTGTCACGCGATCGTGAAGGCGGTGCGGCATGGTTAAGCTTCTCTCCGTAATCGCGGCGAAGAGCGCCGATGAAAAGACCATTCGCGGAGGGATCACCTCCGTTGAATTGATGCGGAGAGTCGCGAAGGGCGTCTTGGACGCCTGTCCTCCCGAGGAAGGACGATCTTTGATCGTCAGCGGAAAGGGCGGCAACGGCGGTGACGGATATGCTCTCTATCTCCTGATGCGGGAAAGGGGGTTTGCCGTCGATCTCGTGGACTTCGGAGACAGCAAGCACGAAGGCGCAAAGGAGCTCCGCAGAGACTGCGAGAGTGATGTCAACCCCTTTAACGATACATTTGATTTTTCACAGTATAAGACGATCTATGACTGTATCTTTGGGATCGGGCTTACGCGCCCGGCGTCAAGGGAGATGCTTGCCGCGATACGCAAGATAAACGCATCGAAAGCGCACGTCGTCTCGGTAGATATCGCGAGCGGGCTCTCTGCGGACAGCGGGATCGCGCTCGGTGACGCCGTTCACGCGGACGTCACGATCTGCGTGCAAGAACTGAAAGAAGGCTGTTTTCTGAATGACGGCTTGGACTGTTCGGGCTCTGTCGGCGCTCTCGACGTCGGCATTTGCGAAGGGGAGGCTGACGCATTCCTCCTCGAGGAATCTGACGTTTTGGCGCTTTTCCCGCCTCTCAAACGAAACGTACATAAAGGCTCCCTCGGCAGGCTATCCGTCATCGCGGGGAGTGAGTCTTATTCGGGCGCCGCTGTCATCGCTGAGCTTGGCGCCGCGGCATTTGCGCTCGGGGACGGACTCGTCAAGCTCTGTATCCCGGAGTGTATCCTCTATCCTGTGATGAATAAGATCACGGAATGCACTCTCCTATCCTGTCCCTCTCGCGAGGGGCATATCGCTTACGACGTACCGACTATCGACAAGGCTATAAACGGTGCGAACGCGGTGCTTTTCGGAAACGGCGTTGATATCTCGGAGGACGGCAGGGCGATCCTACGCTATCTCATAAAGAACGTCAAAGTCCCTCTCGTGCTCGACGCAGACGGCATCAATCTGCTTGCAGAGGAGCCCGATCCCTTACGCGAGCGCTCCGCCGTGACAGTCTTGACTCCTCATCCGCGCGAGATGTCTCGCCTGATGGGACTCCCGCTTGATGAGATCCTCTCCGATCCCGTATCGTATGCGAAAGAGTTTGCCGCGCGCTACGGGGTGATCGTCGCGCTCAAGGGTGCTTCTACCGTCGTTACGGACGGCAGTGAGGCTGTGATCTCTATCTCGGGGAGTGCGGGTATGGCAAAAGGCGGTAGTGGAGATCTCCTCGCGGGATCGATCGCCGCGCTCCTTGCCGGCGGACGTGAAGCTATGCTCGCGACGTACGGAGCCGCGTATATCCTCGGCGTTGCAGGGGAAGGTGCGGCGGAAGAAATGGGGGAATATTCCTCTCTCCCCACCGATACGCATCGGCATATCGCCTCCGTCGTGAAATATCTCTCTCAAAAAGCAGTAGAATAGTCAGTCGAAAAATCCGAGACTGATCAAAAGTGCGTCGTTGACTCTCTTCATCATATCCAGGGGCAGGATACCGATCCTTTCGCGCAGCCTGCGCTTATCGATGGTACGGATCTGCTCGAGGAGGACGACGGAGTCCTTCGCGAGGCCGTAGTCTCCTGCGGATAGGGCGATGTGCGTCGGCAGTTTCGCCTTGCCCATCTGACTGGTGACGGCGGCTGCGATCACGGTCGGGCTATACTTATTACCGATATCGTTCTGCACGACGAGAACGGGGCGCACACCCCCTTGCTCGCTGCCCACGACAGGGCTGAGATCGGCATAATACAGTTCACCTCGCTTGATCATCGCGTCACCTCACTTCACCCCTTGACGCTCACTACATTGTATGTATCTCGGCGGTGGGGTGCCATAGATATCATTGCCTCGGGCGAAAAACTTTATACTTGCAAGATCATAGGATATATGGTAAAATAGAATATACTTAATTCACGCTCGGATATCCGAGAAAAGGGGAACCACATGGTAACGATCAAAGAACTACTGAAACTCGCGCTCCAGCAGAAAGCATCCGACCTTCATATCACCGTGAAGTCCGCTCCGGTGCTCCGCGTCTCGGGTACATTCCGCTATTTCAAGACCGCTCCGCTCACACCCGAAGATACCGAGCAGATGTGCCGCGATCTCCTCGATGAGAATAATTGGCAGAAGCTCCAGAAACTCGGCGAAGTGGACGTCGCCGTTGCCCTTGGGGAAAACCGTTTCCGTGTGAACGCATTTCGTCAAAAAGGATGCTATGCGATCGCCATTCGTACGATCAATAGCGTGATCCCCTCCTTCCCCGCGCTCGGTCTCCCGAATACGATGCTCGATCTCTGCAATAAGAGCAGGGGTATCATCCTCGTCACAGGTCCGACCGGTAGCGGTAAGTCTACGACCCTCGCCTCGATGATAGATTACATCAACAATCATCGTAGCGCGCATATCATCACACTCGAAGATCCTATCGAGTATTATCACAACCATATCAAGAGCATCGTCAATCAGCGTGAGATAGGCAACGATACGCGCTCCTTTGCGGCGGCGCTCCGCGCCTCCCTTCGTCAGGATCCCGACGTCATCCAAGTGGGCGAAATGCGTGACCTTGAAACCATTTCTACCGCTATCACCGCTGCAGAAACGGGTCACTTGGTCATGAGCACCTTGCATACCATCGGTGCGGCGAATACCGTCGACCGTATGGTGGACGTCTTTCCCTCCTATCAGCAACAGCAGGTCAGACTGCAGCTCTCGATGGTGCTCGTAGCGGTTATCTCTCAGCAGCTTATCCCCAAAGCCGACGGCTCGGGGCGTGTCGCAGCTCTCGAGATCATGCTCAATCATCCCGCGATCAGCGCTCTGATCCGTGAAGGAAAGACCCATCAGATCGCAAATACCATCATGACCAATAGGACGAGCGGTATGATGCTGATGGACGACTCTATCGCAAATTATCTCCGTCAGGGCATCATTACGCAGGAGAAGGCGATCCTCTACTCCGTCGATCCCGATTATATGCTCGCACAGGCAAAGAAGGGTTGATAGGAAAAAATCGTAGATTTTCAGGAAAATATCCTTTTATTGCTTGACAAAGCACGGGTAAACCTTTACTATAGTCATTGTCATTCGCGATCATGGCGGAACAGGCAGACGCGTACGTTTGAGGGGCGTATGGGCAACCATGGGGGTTCAAGTCCCCCTGATCGCACCAAGAGCACTTGCTTCGGCAAGTGCTTTTTGCTTTGTTTTTGGGGGACTTGAACGGGTGGGGAGCGCCGACTGATAAAGGTGGATTAGCACGTTAGGCGGCGCCAAAGGCGAGCGTGCACAGCGTTTGCCACCTCGGTGAGATGGATGTCCCCCTGATCGCACCAAGAGCACTTGCTTCGGCAAATGCTTTTAGTTTTTTTCTGCTTAGTTATATTGGATTTCTTTTCTCTTGTTATTGGATCACCGTAGGATGATCTGAGTCTATGGGGGAGGGCAGCACAAATCATCCCTAACTTCAATAGAGTAAAAAAGATAACCGGCATAATCGCTTATAAATCATAATAATCGGAGAAAAACGAAAGAGAAAGAAGCGAATTTGCGTCTTTTTTCATAATAAATACGAAATTCGGTATTGACAATAAATAACAATCAATATATAATTATTGTAGAAATCTCTAAACGGAGGCTAATTATGTTTTATAATTTCAAAAAGAATAAGAAAGCTTTTACCTTGGTCGAGCTTATCGTCGTTATCGCGATCATCGCGATCCTCGGCGCTGTCGTCGGCGTGACGGTTTCTTCGTTTGTTGATAAGGCGAGAGTGTCCGCTGCCGAGTCTCCCCTCGATGATCTGAAGAAATATTGGGATACCGGAATTACTGATAATTTGACTCTTAGTGCGCTAGTCGCTTCGATTTTTGGCGAAAGCGAGAGGGCTAACTTCTCCTGCAGTTCCGATGCTTGGGGTACAAAAGTCAGCAAGCTCGGCACCATTAATATCTTCTATCATGATGATGCCAGTGGTGATTACTACGGCAAACTCGCTGTTACGAGCGGTACCCCCGGTGAGGTCTCCTCTTCCAAGACTGCTCCGACCAATCCTGTTAAGTATAAATAATTCATGCTGAACGTTGCCGCTTGTCATTTCCTTGACAAGCGGCATTTTTTTATTTATTATATAAATAAATCCTTTCATCGGAGGGTATATGAGTAAGATCTTTTTTGATACTGACTGCGAGTTGTGGTACACGATGCTTCCCGAGCTCGGATGTGAGCTCTTCAGGATGCCGTACACGATCGATGGTAAAGAGTATTTCTACGATATGGGGGAGAATACCGACTTTGACGCTTTCTATAAAGCGGTGCGCGGCGGTTCGATGCCCATTACTTCTGCGCTGAACGCGCAGATCTATACCGAGATCCTCGAGCCTTTCTTTAAGGCAGGGGAGGATATGCTCTATATCTCCTTCAGCGGCAAGATGTCGGGAACTTTTAACCATCTCGAGATGGCGCTCAAGGATCTCCGCGCGAAGTATCCCGCGGCGCGCTTCCGCCGTTTCGATACCAAGAATATCTGCTGGGGCGCAGGTATTCAAGTGTATTACGCTGCCAAGTATTATCAAGAAGGGCACACTTTGGACGAGGTCATCACCTATCTCGAGGAAAACATCAATCACTTCACTCAGTTCTTCGCCGTGGACGATCTTTTTCATCTCAAGCGCGGCGGCAGGATATCGGCAGCTGCCGCTGCTTTCGGGACACTTTTCTCTTTGAAACCCATTTTGCACACCAACGACAATGGAGAGCTCGAGGTCGTTAGCAAGGTAACCGGTTCCAACAAGGCGGTTTCCACCTTGACCGAGAAGGTAAAGGCGCTCGGGACCGATCTCGACAAATATCCTATCATCATCCTTGACGCTGATAATAAACCCTCCGCGGATAAACTCGAGGCAAAGATCCGCGAGGCTTTCCCCGATGCGGAGATATGGCGTTATCCCATCGGTCCCGTGATCGGCAGTCATTGTGGTCCCGGTACCATCGGTGTTTGTTTCCGTTCGACTGCGAGATAGGATGAAAAAGCTTTCGGCGATCCTGCTTCTCATCTCTTTGACGTTTTGTCTCGGTGCATGTTCTCCGAGAGAGATGACGGTGCGCGGCTTCGCCGTGGGCTCCGAATACTATGTTACGTATACTTCGTCGAAGGATCTTTCGGCGGAGATCAATGAGATGCTCTCCTCTATAGAGGAGAGTTTTTCTGTCAAAGTATCTACCTCCGTACTCGCGCGTATCAATGCCGCACAGGCGGGCGAGGCTGTCACTCTCAATGAAGAGGAGAGCGTCGTCCTCTCGCGCGCACTCACTATCGCGATAGAGACGCAGGGCGCTTTTGAGCCTGCAATACTCCCCCTTGTCAAGGTGTGGGGATTTGATCCTCCGTTTGAGATGAATAAAGAAGTGCCTCCCTCTACTCAAAGTATCGACGATGCGCGCTTGATATCGGGCTACGGCTATTTTACTTATTCCGAGGCTACCTCGAGCGTCGTGAAGACTATCGACGACGCCTGTCTCGACCTCGGCGGTGCGATCAAGGGGTATGCCGCAGAGAGGGTGCGAGAGGTGATAAAAGAGCGCTGTGATGAGGCTCTCGTCTATGTCGGCGGGACCATCGCGGCGGTGGGGCGTGACTATGAGATCGGCGTGACTCCCCCCAGAGATAGTAAGGAGAGCTACATTTTCCGCTTTACTCTCGGACAAAACGAGATCTGTGCTACGAGTGGTGATTACGAGAGATATTATCTCTACAAAGGGGAGAGATACCATCATATTTTGGACGCTTCGACAGGGTATCCTGCGAATGCGGGTGTGATCTCGGCAACGATCATCAGCGAGGACGGTATGCTCGCAGATGCTCTCGCCACTGCGGTCGTCGTGCTTGGCGCGGAGAAGGGCGTCGCCCTCATCGAGAAGCTCGGCGCAAAGGGCGTGATCGTGACGGAGGAGAAAGAAGTGATCTCGACAGGGGTCACGGTGACGATCAAGGATACTGCCTATGCGCTCCGTTAAGCCCTTGACTCTATTTCGCATCTGGGACGTTGTATTGATCGTCCTGCTCCTTGTTTTGGTGGGATTATCGCTGTATTTCGCACTCTCTCCCGAGAGCGGGACTGCTGCGGAGATCTATCTTGACGGCGAACTATACGACACGTGCCCTCTGTCTCGCGATGCGCAGATCACTCTCGATCATTTGACTATCGTTGTGTCCGATGGTCGCGTATGGGTGGAGGATGCAGATTGTCCCGATAAAATATGCGAAAAGCGCGGCGCGATCTCTCAAGCGGGACAATCTATCGTCTGTCTCCCAAATCGTGTTGTCGTAAAGATCAGCGGAAAGGGCGAAGTGGAGGCGATCTCATGACGGCAAGGAATGCGGCGCAAACGGCGGTGCTCCTCGCAGTCGCCTTGATCCTCGGTTTTTTGGAGAATCTATTACCTCCCATTATCCCTATATTGCCCTATGCGAAGATCGGTCTCGGCAACGCCGCGGTGCTGCTCGCTTTGATATGGCTCGGCGTTCCCTATGCGGCGGTCATACTCGTCCTAAAATGCGTGATCATAGGGCTCTTTTCAGGAGCTCCGACGATGATACTATATTCTCTCGGCGGTGGGATTTTGTCCTTTGCGATCATGGCTGTCCTCTTGTATATCGGTGCAAACGGCGTTCCCGCCATCAGTGCGGCGGGCGGCATCATGCACAACGTAGGACAGATCCTCGTCGCGATCGCATTTACGGGTACGGCAGGGGTTGCTCTTCTCCTCGTTTATCTCGCGCTCTTTGGCGCTGTCGCGGGAGGGGTGATCGGAGTGATCGTCTATTTTGTCGATCTCGGCGTCAGAAGGGCGCAAAAGGGAAAAGAATGATCGAGCGTGAAATATTCAAACGGAGGATCATCCTCTTTGACAGATTGGAAAGCTTCGGATTTGTCCGTGCAAACGGAGATTATCTTTACGAGCGGAAGATCTACGACGGGATGATCGCTCGCGTACGGATCGCTCCCTTGGGTGAGGTCTCGGGAGATGTCTATGACGAGGATCTCGGCGAGGTGTACGTCAATCATCGCGTCGAGTCTGCGACGGGAGCTTTCGTCGTAGGGGTCAGGAATGCATATACCGCTCTCCTCGAGGAGATCGCCGAAGCGGTCAGCGTGGAGAAACGATATGTCGGGGATCAGACAAATCGCATCGATGCCTATATGTTGGATCGATACGGCGTTTCCCCCGAGTTTATGTGGAAGAAATTTCCCCATTTCGGAGTGTATCGTAATGCTTCGACGAGTAAGTGGTTCGCGATCATCATGAATATCGGTAAGGAAAAGATCGTCAAAGGGGAGAGCGGCGAGGTCGAAGTGATGAACCTGAAACTCGATGGACTCGCGTCGGACTATCTAGGGAATGGAGTCTATCCTTCATATCACATGAATCACAAGAGTTGGGTCACTGTCCTTCTCGACAGCTCTGTGGGGGATGATAAGGTAGAGGAAATGATCGAGATTTCTTATAAGAATTCATTCAATAAATCAAAGAGAAAATAAAAAAGGCGCTTGCGCGCCTTGTTTTTTTCAGATCAAACGAGTTTGTTTTATATTGATCACGCTCTTTGCGTTCGGATCGGGGATATAGCCTTCAAAGATGATATTCTCCGCATACATACGCGCCTTTTTCTCGAGGATGGGGTTAGTGACCGTCCAGGCGAGGACTTTGGGCGCTTTCCCTCTCAGGATGATGGATCTGCGATCGTTGAGATTGGAGACCATATAGGAGATAAAGTCGGGACGGATGCGTTTCGTCCAGTAAAGGGCGAAACTCACGACGTCTGATGCGAGGATGCCGATGGGACAGGCGGGGACGTGCTTCCTGTACCAAGAGAGAGCAGTGGGGCTGAAGGATTGTATCGCGTATTTGCCGTTATAGTTCGCGAGTAGCTCAGACATTCTCTCGGCGACGCGGGTGCGGACGTAGGTCTTGATCTCGATCAAGAGACCCGTCCTGCCGTTGACGTAGGAGAGCACCTCCTGAAAGGTGGGGATGCGCTCGTTGACAAAGGGGAGGGTGTAATGCGAGAGCTGTTCGTAGGTGAGATCCTGCAATTCGATGCTCTCGCCGAAGATGCGCTCGAGGGTATTGTCATGAAAGACGACAAGCTCGTCGTCTGCGAGAATATGTACATCGATCTCGATATTATAGCCCTTCTGAATGGCGGCTTCGTACGCCGCGAGGCTATTCTCCATGACGCCGCCACCGTGCAGTCCGCGGTGAGCTATCGGCTTGTCAAAGAGCCAGCTGTGATCGATGACTTTGGTAATGTTTTTCGCCATGACTTCCCTCTCCTTAACTATTATTATAACATAACTTTTAATTATGTAAATACTTTACCTCATAAAAAAAATATTATATAATAATTTATGCGATAAATATCGCGACGGACAATATGGATAGGGATCATATCAGGAATTTTTGTATTATAGCGCACATCGATCACGGCAAGAGCACCCTTGCGGATCGCTTGATGGACGTCACGGGGACTGTCCCCGAGAGAGAGGCGAAAGAACAGCTTCTCGATAATATGGACATCGAGCGCGAGAGGGGGATCACGATCAAGCTCCAGCCTGTCAGAATGTTTTATAAACTGGATGGCGAGGAGTATATGCTCAACCTGATCGATACCCCGGGACACGTGGACTTTACCTACGAAGTTTCACGTTCTCTCGCCGCGTGCGAGGGCGCCGTCCTCGTCGTGGACGCTACGCAGGGGGTGGAGGCGCAGACTTTGACCAACGTCTATCTCGCGATAGACAATAATCTTGAGGTCATTCCCGTGATCAATAAGGTAGACTTGCAGGGCGCAGACGTCGAGGGCACCAAGCGTGAGATCGAGGATATCATCGGGATCCCCGCTTCGGACGCTCCCGCCATCAGCGCAAAGACAGGTCTCAATATCGAGAAGGTGCTCGAGAGTATCATCTATAACCTTCCTGCCGCGCGCGGTGACGAGAGCGCGCCGCTGAAAGCGCTCATTTTTGACTCCGTTTATGACAATTACAAGGGAGCGATCAGCTTTATCCGCGTGCTTGACGGCTCGGTCAAGGTAGGGGATAAGATCAAGATGTTCTCGACGGGCAAGGTCTTTGACGTGACCGAGGTCGGCGTCTTTACGCCTAAGATGATCCCTGTGAGATCTCTCTCTGCGGGTGAGGTCGGTTATCTCGCCGCGAGTATAAAGAACGTTTCGGACACCGCCGTAGGTGATACGATCACCTTTGCGGAGGGCGGGACGAAGGAGCCTTTCCCCGGCTATAAAGCGGTCAAGCCTGTAGTTTTTGCGGGTATCTTCCCCGCGGATGGCAGTAAATACACCGAGCTGCGCGAGGCGCTCGAAAAGCTAAAGCTGAACGATGCTTCCCTTTTCTTTGAACCCGACGTTTCTGCGGCTCTCGGTTTTGGGTTTCGTTGCGGTTTTCTCGGTCTTCTTCATATGGAGATCATCGAGGAGAGGTTGGAGAGGGAGTTTAATATCGATCTCGTGACCACTGCGCCGAGCGTCTCCTATAAGGTGTATAAGTACGGCGGCGAGGTCATCAACGTGGATAATCCCTCCCATTTGCCTTCCCCCTCCGAGATCGACTATATGGAGGAGCCTATCGTGCGCGCGACCCTCTTTACTCCGCCCGAGTACGTCGGCCCCATAATGGAGCTTTGTCAGGGGAAGAGGGGTACTTTCCTGGATATGAGCTATGTGGATACTTCGCGTGCGAAGTTGACCTACGATATCCCTCTCGCTGAGATCGTTTACGATTTCTTTGACGACCTCAAGTCGCGTACGCGCGGTTATGCGAGTATGGACTATGAGATCATCGGGTTTAAGAAGAGTGAGCTCGTCAAGCTCGATATCATGCTGAACGGTGAGATCTGCGATGCGCTCTCCTTGATCGTGCATAAGGACGCCGCCTATGGGCGAGGCAGGGGTATCGCCGAAAAACTGAAAGAGGTCATTCCTCGTCAGATGTTCGAGATCCCCATTCAGGCGTGCGTCGGCGGGAAGGTCATCGCTCGTGAGACGGTGAAGGCGATGCGTAAAGACGTCCTCGCGAAGTGCTACGGCGGCGATATCACGAGAAAGAAAAAGCTCCTTGAGAAGCAAAAAGAAGGCAAAAAGCGTATGCGGCAGGTGGGAAGCGTCTCATTGCCGAGCGAGGCTTTTATGTCCATTTTGAAGCGGTGAGAGATCTCTCGCGCGACTTTTCGCTCTATATCCATATCCCATTTTGCGTGAAGAAATGCGCGTACTGCGATTTCTTGTCTTTTGCCGATCATTCTGCTATGGCGGATTATTTCTCCGCGCTCATCCGCGAGATCCACGCGAAGGGGCGTGAGTACGGCGGCAGGGTGGATCATATCTACGTAGGCGGAGGGACCCCCTCGATCGCATACGAGTATTTTCCTCTTTTGCGATCGGCGATAGAGGAGAGCTTTGATCTGTCGGACGAGATCGAGATCAGTATGGAGTGCAATCCCGAGAGCGTGACGCCGCGCTTTATCGAGGCGGCGAAAGCCTTTGGGGTAAATCGCATCAGTGTAGGGGTCCAGACTTTATCCGATGCTCTCTTGAAGGTTATCGGCAGGGCACACGATCGCGCGCGTGCGCTGAATGCGGTTGATCTCTTGACTCGCGAATTTCCCTCCGTCAACGTGGACGTGATGGTGGGACTACCGAATCAGACGCGCAATGATGTCGCGGAGACGTTGGACGCTTTGCTCGCATTTCCGATCGATCATATCTCCTGCTATAGTCTGATCCTCGAAGAAGGTACGCCCCTATGCGCCGCCAAAGAGCGTGGGGAATTTATCCCCGACGACGATCATGCGGTCGATCTCTACGATCTCGCGAGAGAGAAGCTCAAAGCGTCGGGATTTTATCGCTATGAGATCAGCAATTTCTGCAAGAGCGATCACGCTTGCGGCTACAACCTTTCTGTTTGGCAATATGGGGAGTATCTCGGCCTCGGTATTGGCGCGTCTTCTTTCTTGAGAAGAGGGGTGAGAGGCTTTGCGGTAAGATTGAAGAATGTCGAGGATCTATCCGAGTACATCGCCACTGATGGCACCTTTCCCGATCGCGAGGAGATATCCAAAGAGGAGGGGATGAGGGAGTTTATTATGCTCGGGCTTCGGCTCGAGGAGGGACTCGATCTCAGCGCGTTTCAGACAATTTTCGGCGTAGATTTTATGAAAATATATGGAGAAAAGGTGCTGAAACTCGATAATATGCTCATGATTTCCTCCACGCACGTTGCCATAAAGCCCGAATATTTCTATATATCAAACGGTATCATAGAAGATATTATATATTGATTTTTTTATTTCGATATTATTTTTTTAATATAATCTAAAGATTAAGGCTTTTTGTTTTCTTATCTGTTTTGTAGAAAATTTTTTGAAAAAACGGCATAAAAGTCTTGACAAAGGCACATAATGGTATTAGAATGTTAGCAGTCGAGCGATGAAAGTGCTAACAATCATCAATAAAGACTGCCAAGGTTGCAAGGAGGTATGATATGGAACTATCCGCGAGAAAGAGAAAGATCCTCGGTCTCTTGGTCGAGAGATATATCAAGACCGCCGAGCCTGTCTCCAGCGGGGAGATCAAATCGCTTTACGGTGAGGACATCAGTTCTGCCACGATCCGCAGTGAGCTCGCGAGCCTGGAGGAGCTCGGCTATCTCGTACAGCCGCACGTTTCTGCGGGTCGTATCCCGACCGAGGTCGCCTATAAGCTCTACGTGGAGAATATCCTCGCAGGGGAAAAGAAGGAGATCCGCGTGGCGGGTGTCAGAGATTATCTCGATAAAAAGATCGTAGAGATCGAGGACGTGGTCAGAAATACCGCTCGCGTGATCAGCGACGCTACGAACTATACGAGCGTGATCGTGATCAAGAATACCGACGATATCCGCATTCGCGAGGTCAAGCTCGTTGAGGTAGATGCCGGCAGAGCGCTCGTGGTCATCATGACAGACAGCGGCGTGATCAAGGATAACATTATCGAGATCCCTATCAATATGGGGAGCGGCTATGTCAATGCCGCAAATGAAGTCGTGAACGATCTCTTTGCGAATAAAACGCTCCGCGATATTCGCGAGGGCGTCAAGAATATCGACGACGAGATGATGCAGTATCACGACATCTTTGATAAGATCATCGGGCTGCTTGAGGCGTATGCGTCGGGTAGGCACGACAAGGTCTTTGTGGAGGGTACGAGCAAGATGTTTGCCCATCCCGAGTTTTCGGAGATCGAGAATGCGCGTGATTTCATCCGCCTCCTCGATGAAAAAGAGAAGCTCGGCGAGCTGATGACAAATGACGGCGACATCGAGCTCTCGGTCAGGATCGGCAAGCCCGACGGACTTGAGGGAAATTGCTCGATGGTGACTGCTCGCTATTCGATCGGCGGAGCGGAGATCGGCAAGGCGGGTGTTATCGGACCCGAAAGAATGGACTATGATAAGGTGGTGAGCGTGCTCCATTATATCCAAAAGGTATTTAACGGAGAAGGCGAACCTGACGAAAAGGAGAAGAAAAATGGCGAAATCCGCAAACGAAAATAAGAAGAAAACGACCAAGCAGGAGGAAGAAGTCATCTCCTTCGATACCGAAGAGATGATCCGCGAGGAGGAGCCGAAGGTCAATCCCGAAGTGGAAGGGCTAAAGCAGGCGCTCCAGGCTGAGAAGGACAATTACCTCAGGCTTCGCGCCGACTACGAGAACTTCCGCAGAAGAAATCAAGAGGCGACGGTGAATGCCCGCCGTGACGGTACGGCGAATGCGGTGGAGGCGATCCTTCCGATCATTGATTCCATCGACAGGGCGTTCGGCATCTGCTCTGATGACAAGTCAAAGGAAGGATTGATGCTTATCAAAAAGCAGATCGAGACTTCACTTAGTCAACTCGGCGTCAGTGAGATCCCCGCAGAAGGCGCAGAATTCGACCATAACCTCCATAACGCAGTTCAGCGTGCGGAAGTAGAGGCGTCGGAGGTCGGCAAGGTCCTCGAGGTCTATCAGAGAGGCTACAAGCTCGGCGACAAAGTCATCCGTTACGCGATGGTGAAGGTCGGCGTGGAAAAGAGCGAATAAAAGGATAAAGGTTATCCTTTCAAATACACAATCATCGAGGCAGTGCCTCAAATAAATAAAAAGGAGATAAAAAAACTATGGGAAAGATCATCGGTATTGATTTGGGAACGACCAATTCGTGCGTAGCCGTCATGGAAGGCGGCGAGGCAACGGTTATCGCAAACGCGGAAGGCGGCAGAACCACTCCTTCCGTCGTGGCTTTCAGTAAGGACGGCGAGAGGATCGTCGGTCAGGCGGCAAAGCGTCAGGCTGTCACCAATCCCCATCGCACAGTCTCCAGTATCAAGAGGGAAATGGGCTCGACCTATTCCGTCAAGATCGACGACAACAGCTATTCTCCGCAAGAGATCAGCGCTATGATCCTCAGCAAGTTAAAGAAGGACGCAGAGGCGTATCTCGGTAGCAAGGTCACGCAGGCGGTCATCACCGTCCCCGCATACTTCTCCGATAGCCAGCGTCAGGCGACCAAGGACGCCGGTAAGATCGCGGGTCTCGAAGTCCTGCGTATTATCAACGAGCCGACGGCAGCGGCGCTCGCTTACGGTCTCGATAAGTCCGAGAATAAAAACCAGAAAGTCCTGATCTACGACCTCGGTGGCGGTACATTCGATGTGTCCATCCTCGAGATCGGCGACGGCGTCTTTGAAGTGCTCTCTACCAACGGTGATACCCGTCTCGGCGGCGATGACTTCGATAAGAAACTGATGGATTATATCGTCAGCGAGTTCAAGGCGAAAGAGGGCGTGGACCTCTCTACCGATAAGGTGGCGATGCAGCGTATCAAGGAGGCTGCCGAGAAGGCAAAGATCGAACTCTCCGGCATGACCAAGACCAACGTGAACCTCCCCTTTATCACGGCAGGCGCGGACGGACCCAAGCACCTCGATATGGATATCACCAAGGTAAAATTCGACAGCTTGACCGCTGATCTTGTGGAGCGTACCATTCGCCCGACCAAGCAGGCTATGAGCGATGCAGGCATCACCTTCAGCGAGATCTCCAAGGTCATCCTCGTCGGTGGTAGTACTCGTATCCCCGCAGTTATCGACGCAGTCAGAAACCTGACCGGTAAGGAGCCTTATAAGGGCATCAACCCCGATGAGTGCGTGGCGATCGGTGCCGCGATCCAGGCGGGTGTCCTCGGCGGCGAAGTCAAGGACGTCCTGCTCCTCGACGTCACCCCGCTGACCCTCGGTATCGAGACGATGGGCGGCGTGTTTACGAAGCTCATCGACAGAAATACAACTATCCCGACGAGCAAGTCTCAGATCTTCTCGACTGCGGCGGATAATCAACCCTCTGTCGAGATCCACGTCTTGCAGGGTGAGCGTTCGATGGCAAGCGGCAACAAGACCCTCGGCAGATTTATCCTCGACGGTATCGCTCCCGCTCCGCGTGGCATACCGCAGATCGAGGTCACCTTCGATATCGATGCGAATGGTATCGTGAATGTCAAGGCGAAGGACAAGGGCACGAATAAAGAGCAGAGCATCACCCTCACCGCGAGCTCCAATCTCTCCGAAAGCGATATCGACGCCGCAATCAAGGACGCCGAGAAGTATGCGGAGGAGGACAATAAGCGTAAGGAACTCTTCGAGATGAAAAATAGCGGCGAGCAGCTCATCTACACTGCGGAAAAGGCGGTCAAGGATAGCGGTGACAAGCTCAGCGAAGAGGATAAGAAGATTGTTGAAGACGCAGTCAAGGTCGCAAAAGAGGAGATCAACTGCGACGACGTCGAAAAGATCAAGGCTGCGATCGATAAGCTCAGCGCTGCGATCAATCCCGTCTTTACCAAGCTCTATCAGCAGGAGCAGGCGAATAACCCGAACGGCGGTCAGGATGGCACCGACGGCGGTGATATCCCCGGAGACGGCACGGTAGAATAATTAAATTCAGCAGGGAGGGGCAACCCTCTCTGCATCCTTTATAAAGTCGATCGGAGAGATTGGCTGAATCGAGTAAATTATGGCAGATAAGTACGATTATTACGAAATATTGGGCGTGTCTAAGGGCGCGAGCGAGGATGAGATCAAGTCCGCATATCGAAAGATGGCGAAGAAGTATCATCCCGACCTCTACTCCACAAAGCCCGAATCAGAGCGCAAAGCGGCAGAAGAGCAGTTCAAAAAGATCAATCACGCCTACGACGTGCTCTCTGATAGCCAAAAACGTGCGGCATACGATCAGTACGGTGACGAGAACGGCCCGATGGGCGGTGGCTTCGGCGGTGGCGCAGGCGGCGCGCAAGGGTTCGGCGACTTTGACAGCTTCTTCGGTGATTTCTTCAGCGCCTTTACAGGTGGAGGACGTCGTTCCGCCAGAGCGAACGGTCGTATCGACGGAGATGATATCTCTGCGACGATCACGATCGACTTTATGGAAGCGGTCAGAGGAGTGCAGAAAGATATCCACATCACGAGACAGGAGACCTGCGCCGATTGTCACGGAACAGGAGCGAAAAACGGCTCCGCATATAAGACCTGCGGTCGATGCGGCGGTACGGGGCGTGTGACCATGCGTCAAAATACCATCTTCGGACAGCAAGTCGTGCAAAGCGTATGTCCCGATTGCCATGGCAACGGTCGTATCATTACCGAGACCTGCAGAAGCTGCGGCGGCAAGGGAATGAACCGCGCGTCGCGCGTCATACACGCGAATATTCCTGCGGGTATCGATAACGGACAGATGCTCAGCTTTGCCAATGAGGGCAACTGTGGCAAAAATGGGGGTGCGAAGGGTAATTTTATCCTGATCGTGAATGTAAGACCGCATACTCTCTTCAAGAGGAAAGGATACGATATCTATTTCGACGTCCCGATCTCCTATACCACGGCAACTCTCGGCGGCGAGATCGAAGTCCCGACCTTGGACGGTGTAGAGAAATATAAGATTTCCGAAGGTACGCAGTCGGGTACGGTATGCAGAATGTCGGGTAAGGGAGTAAAGAAGATCAAGAGCGAAGCTCGCGGTGATATATACTTCACCGTGCAGGTGCAAACCCCGACAGGGCTCAGTAAACAGCAGAAGGAGATGCTGTCAAAGTTTGAAGAGACTCTGACTCCTAATCAATCTCCCAAACAAAAGAAATTCTCGGAGTACACTCGCAAATGATCAAGATCACCGTCACGACGACACATGAAGGCGCGGAGCTGATCTCCGATATCCTCTATCAATATTCTCGTTCAGGCGTCGTCATCGAAGATAAGGAAGATGTCGCGGAGCTCTGGAACTCAGAATTGGTATGGGACTATCTCGAGGACAGCGTCTTATCTAGACCGAAAGAGGTAAAAGTGGCGGGATATTATGACGGAGAATATTCGGAAATTTCCGATGATTTCGAGGAACTGATGGAGAGCGTGAAAGTCAACTGTCCCTTCGCAACTCCTCTCGAATGGCGAGTGGATCCCGTGACGGTCGTTGACTGGTCGGAGGACTGGAAAACATTTTATAAGATCATTGAAGTCGGTGACCTGAAAGTCGTTCCTGTTTGGAAGAGGGAAGAGGTCAAAGACGGAAAGATCGTACTCATCAATCCCGGATCGGCATTCGGCACAGGCGAACACGAAAGTACGCGCTTATGCTTGTCCTTGATGCGGTCTCTGCCTCTCAATGGTTTATCCGTCGTAGATACGGGATCCGGGAGCGGGATCCTCGGGATCGCCGCGCTGAAGATGGGCGCGAAGAAATGTTTGTTCCGTGATATCGATGCATCCGCTTTAAATAACCTGCGTGAGAATATCGCCCTGAATGAAGTGGATGGGACGGTGGAGCAAGCCTCCTTGCTGGAAGGGATCAGCGAAAGCTACGATCTCGTTCTGGCGAATATTACGGCAGATATCCTCGCGAAAATGGAGAATGCGGGAGACGTGGTCCGCCAAGGCGGTCATCTCATAATGAGCGGGATCATCGACAAGTACGAAAAACCCTTATTGGACAAATTCCTATCTATGGGATTCTCCTTGGTGAAGCGAGAATGCGACGGCATTTGGGTAGGTCTATTAATGAGAAAAGAATAGAGAAAGTGCGATTTTATCGCACTTTTTTAAATTCGTCGTTATTTATTGCCATTTATTAACAATTGCATTATAATATAGCTATGGAAGTAAAGCGCTTTTTCGTAGAAAATCGACCCATAACGGTCGGCGAAAAGATCAACGTGTCGGGAGAGGAGTATCGTCATGCGATCAAGGTCAGCCGATATAAGGTAGGCTATTCTCTGATCCTTTCAAACGGTGACGGCTACGATTATTTCGCCAAAATCACCGAGATCGACAGAGACTTCTTTACCTGCATTGTAGAGTCTTCTCAAAAAAACGAAAACGAACTCAAAAAACCGCTTGCTTTGTATCTCTGCGCGATAGAACGGAGCGATCTCGCCGTCCAAAAAGCGACCGAGATCGGCGCAACCGAGATCCATCTGATGATCTCTCGCTTTACCAACGCAGTCAATCAAAATCTCGAGCGTTTGAAACGTATCGCGTTGGAGTCCGCGAAGCAGTGCGGCAGGGCGGTCGTCCCAACCATCTATCCTCCCATCTCATACGAGGAAGGGATCAAGGATGCGACCTCGCGCTACGAGCAAACGGTTTTCTGCTATGAGCTTGCGCGTGGAGAGAGGATCGGCGACGTTTTTGCTCCCGACGCTGAGTCCTATGCCTTGATCGTCGGCAGTGAAGGGGGATTTTCGGAGGAAGAAGTCGAAGAGGCTCGCGCTCTTGGCGCGAAGGTCGTGACGCTCGGACGCAGAATACTCAGGGCGGAGACCGCCTGTATTGCAGGTTTGGTGCTCATCGCAGATACTATGGAGAAGTATGAAAACAGCTGTAATTAACATCGGATGCAAGGTAAATCAATGCGAATGTGACAGCTTGATGACGGGCCTCAAGGCTCTCGGACACGAGGTGACGGACGAGCTCGTTTTTGCCGATAACTATGTTATCAATACTTGCGCCGTGACCAAAGAGGCGGAGAGAAAGTCGAGACAGTTCGTCGGAAAGGTAAAGAAGATCAACCCCAAAGCCGACGTCTACGTCATCGGTTGCGCCTCGGAGAAAAATGCGGAGCAGTTCTCTATAAAAGGAGTAAAGTACATCTCGGGTACGGCAAGAAAAGAGGACGTATTGCAGATGCTCTCGGGCGTGCATATTTCTGAGATCCCCGAGGTTTATGAGTCCCTACCGCAAGGGACAATTTTCCGCGCTCGCGCTTATGTAAAAGTCGAGGACGGATGCAATAATTTCTGTTCTTACTGCATCATTCCCTACCTTCGCGGTCGGGTGCGTTCCCGCTCTATAGAGAGCATTCGTGAAGAGTGTATCAAAGCGGCGGAAACCACCGACGAGATCGTACTGACGGGGATCAATCTCTCCGCTTACGGATCGGATATCGGCTTGACGCTTGCAGATCTCGTGAGTGCGCTCAGCGATCTTCCGGTGCGTTTGCGTCTCGGCAGTCTCGAGGTGAACGTCGTGACGGAAAGTTTCCTTGATGCCGTCGTTGCTTCGGAAAAGATCTGTCCCCATTTCCATCTCTCCTTACAGAGCGGCTCGGATGGCGTTCTCAAAGAGATGAATCGCCATTATACGACGGAAGAGTATAGGATGAAGGTATCTTTGATCCGCACCTATTTTCCCTCTGCGGCGATCACTACGGACATTATCGTCGGCTTTCCGACCGAAACGGAAGAGCAATTTGAAGAGAGTCTTGCCTTCGCCCGCGAGATCGGTTTCGCGAATATCCACGTTTTCCCTTATTCGAGACGATTGGGCACGGCGGCTTATCCTCTCGGGACGTTGCCCGATCAGGTCATGACCGATCGCGTCAATCGAATGATCGCTCTTAGGAACGAATTGAAAAAAGCCTACGAGAGTCCTTTTGTGGGGAGTGAGCTCGAGGTGGTGGTGGAGTCGAGCGACGGTGTCTTTGCGGAAGGATATTCCGAGAATTATATCAGAGTCTATATTCCCGATCGCGATTACAGCGTGGGTAAAAAAATAATCGTCACGATCGAAGGCGAGAGAGCCGACGGTCTCCTGGCGAGATAGGAGGAAAGTATGGATTGTATTTTTTGTAAGATCGTAAAAGGAGAGATCCCTAGTCCGCGCGTCTATGAGGACGATGATTTTATCGTCATTCGCGACATCGCGCCGCAGGCGAAATATCACTATCTCGCGATCCCGAAGAAGCACTTTGCCGACGTGACCGAGATGGCGGATGAGGACGTCCTCTTGGTGGGGCGCATTTTCAAGAAGATCGGTGAGATCGCGGACTCCCTCGGACTGTCGGGCGGCTTCCGTCTCGTCTCCAATAAAGGGGCAGACGCGATGCAGAGTGTGCCGCACCTGCATATCCACATCCTCGGCGGTGAAAAAATGTCTGATAAAATGTGCTGAAATCATTGACAACCATTTTGTGATGCAATAGAATTTATAGAGATCAATATACCGTTTACGGAAGGTGGGTGAACAAAAAAGTGACTAACATCAAAGTTCGTGAGAATGAATCTTTAGACAGTGCGATCAGACGTTTCAAGCGTCAGTGCACGAAAGATGGCATCATCGGTGACATCAAGAAGAGAGAAGCGTACGAAAAGCCCAGCGTAAAGCGTAAGAAGAAGGCGGAGGCTGCTCGCAAGAGAAAGTCTTCCAGAGACTGAAAAATCGAGTCTCGAACATAGCGTTCGAGACTCTTTTTTTACCTATTGTTTCTTGAACGGTTTTGACTCTTCGTCGAAATCTTCGTCCTTCTCGGTGGTAAGATTTCCTCTGTGAATGATGTCGAAACCGTACTTGTCTCTGATGCGATCGATGCTTTTCTCGAGACGAGTATTTTTCAGTGATTTTTTCTCCTCTTCAAAAAAGGAAGTAGGTACGTAATCATCGGTGCCGATCAAGTATATCGCGGTCACCGTCAGTGCTCTGACGGGGAGGGAGACGCCTTGTTTCCATAAGCTGTCCAGTAGGGTCATGGCGTTATTCTTGATATCCGTCGCCGATGCCGTCGGAGCTGGGAGGCGCATTTGCTTTCCTTTTATCGTCATCATATTTGACTTTACGCTGAGATGTACGCCGCAACAGAGCATTTCGTGGCGGCGCAGTCTCGTCGCAACTCTCTCGGAGAGAGAAGTGATCAACTTGGCACATTCCTCTCGCCTCGTCAGGTCTTTTTCTGCGGTGGATCCGTTTCCGATGCTTTCGGGACGTCTCGTCTCATAGTAGAGTTTAACCGGGGAGTCGTCGATGCCGTTCGCCCACTCGTGCAAGGTTGCGCCCATTTTGCCGAGCCGCGCAGTCAGGAATTCTTTATCAGCTCTCGCGAGATCTCCGATCGTGCGTATCCCAACGGTACGAAAAAACTCCATTGATCCGGCACCGACCATCAATATGTTTTCCACGGGAAGAGGCCAGGCGATCTCTCGATAATTTTCCTGCGAGATCAGAGTCTGCGCGTCGGGCTTTTTATAGTCGGAGCCGAGTTTTGCAAAGACCTTTGTGAAGGATACTCCCACGCTGATCGTGATGCCGAGCTCCTCTTTTGCTCTGCGGCGTAATTCTTCTGCGATATGCTCGCTTGACCCAAAGAGTTTATGACTGCCCGAGAGGTCGAGCCAGCATTCGTCCAAGCCGAAGCTCTCCACGCGGTCTGTGTAGGAAGTGTATAGGGAGTAGAGAGATTTGGAATACTTGACGTATGAGGGAAAGTCGGGCGGGATCAGTATGAGATCGGGACAGCACTCTTTCGCCTCGCGAATGGTCTGACCCGTCTTTACACCGAGACGTTTCGCTCCTTCGCTTTTGGCAAGTATGATGCCGTGACGTTTCTCGGGGTCACCGCAGACGGCTATATTCTTGCCCACGAGAGAGGGATCCTTCGTCATCTCGACGGAGGCGTAAAAATTATTGGCATCGCAGTGTAAAATATCTACTTTCATATCTTTCCGAATGGGATGGGTTTCATCCACATCTATTATAGCATATTATTTAGTAATTAAATAATGTTTCTTGATTTTTTTGCATTTGAAGTCTATAATATAAGGAGGGAAAAAGTATGTCTGTAAAAGCGGTGATCCTTGCCGCAGGTAGGGGTGCTAGGCTGTGTCCTTTGACTCCCTTTATCCCCAAAGAAATGCTCCCTGTGGATGGTTTTCCCGCGCTCCATCACGTCTTGAATGAGGTCGTGGATGCGGGGATCACAGAGGTGATGATCGTCCTCTCCGAAGGGAAGGAAATGATCCGCGAGTATCTGACCCGTGAGCTCTCTCCCAAGGGGTGCGAAGCGTCTCTGTTTGCAGAGGAGCGAAAGAGGACGCTCTCTCGAGTGAAGATCACTTTCGCGCTGCAGAAGGAGCTCCTCGGTACCGCGCATGCGATCTCGCTTGCAAAGGATTTTGCGGGGCAGGATCCTTTGCTCGTCATATATCCAGACGACTTGATCTATGATGCACGCGCGCATCGGATCATCAGCGAGCCTACTCGTCGGTTGGTGGACTCCTGCCTTGAGACAGGGCATAGCGTCCTCCTTGCCGCAGAGATCCCCGGGCGTCTTGCCTCGATGTACGGCGTGCTGACTCTCCGAAGGAGAGGAGAGCGCTATGACGTTACGGATATCGTGGAGAAACCTCTCCGATACAACGCGGATCGGGCGCACGTCCTCGTGGGACGAATGATGCTCACCTCGCGCATAATGGATAGCTTGACTTACTGTCGTATGAATGACTGCGAAGGGATCATTCCCGCGCTGACACTAGAGGCGAGAGCAGGGCGATTATCTGCGGAAGTGTATCGCGGGAAGCGCTATGACCTCGGCTCGCACGAGGGATATCGACTGTTGCTGCGAGATAGTACTCGCGGCTGAGGATAGATATGGAAAAAGAGCTTTGTCAAATATGCCATCACAGGATCGCGGAGCATCGATTTGTCCGCATTGTCGGCGGGGTGGAGACATCCTACCGCATCTGTTCGCATTGTAAAGCTCTGATGGATAATAAGTACAAGGAGCTCCAAGCCGAAGCGGCGAGAAAAGCCGTTCCGCCCGAGCGCCGCGTCTGTCCTACCTGCGGATCGACCTTGCAGAGTTTCTCCGCTACCGGTCTTCTCGGATGTGAGGAGTGTTATCACGTATTCGATGATTATCTGATCGAATATATCCGCGGTTATCACGGAGCGGTCACGCACGTCGGCATGAATGCAAAAGCGGTGCCTACCGATATAGAAACTCTCTACAGAGAACTCGCTGATCTCGTCAAGAAAGAGGAATTTGAAAAAGCAAGTCTCCTGAAGAAAAAGATCAAGCGCTTGCAAGGAGGGGTAGATGACTGATTATATCGTTATTTCCTCTCGTGCAAGACTCGCACGTAATCTCTCGGGAGTAAAGTTTCCTTCAAAGATCACGCCCGACGAAGTCGTCGTCGTGGAAAGGGCGGCGCTTACCGCGGCAAAGAAGGTCTTTGATGCCGCATTCTATCGTATATCCGATCTCAACGATGCTGACTTGGAGTATCTCGTAGAAGGGCATTTTATCAGCAAGCATCTCCTTGAATCTCCCTATGCCGCATTGATCCTATCCAAGGACAAAAGAATGTCGGTGATGCTCCAAGAGGAGGATCATATCCGCTCGCAGTATATCCTCCCGGGACTTTCGCTGGAGGAGTGCTTCGCCGCGGTAAAGGAATATGATGAGATGCTGCGCGGCGAGACCTATCTTGCCTACGATAAACAGCTCGGATACCTGACCGCCTGTCCCACTAACGTCGGGACTGGGCTACGCGCCTCTGTCATGATGTTTCTCCCTGCGCTCAGTATGTCGGGAGGGATCGGCGAACTCGAGAACGAACTCAAAAACGCAAGTCTCACGATCCGCGGCGCCCTCGGAGAAGGCTCAAAGGCGGAAGGATATCGTTATCAGATCTCTAATGCGATCTCTCTCGGTGTCACGGAGGACAGGATCCTAAATCGTGTCGAATCCGCGGCAAAAAGGATCAAAGAGATCGAATGGAATACTTTGGAGACACATTACGAAAGGGATCGTCTCAGGATCGAAGACTCGGTCATGCGTTCCGACGCGATCCTTCGCTCTGCGAGGATACTCACGCAGGATGAACTCGAGTCCTTGATCGTGTATGAAAAGATCGGCGTCATCCTCGGACTCATCGGCGCAGGAGGGGTGAATCTTGATGAGCTTACTCTGCTCTGCAAGTCGTCCTCGCTGATGCGTTTGGTCGGGCGTGACTCAAATATAGACGAGAAACGTGCCGAAACTGTAAGAAAAGCAATTACCCAAAAGGAGGAATAGATTATGTTTTATAACTTTTCAAGCGAAGCCGAACAAGTAGTGGAATATGCAACGAAGATCGCCTCCAGATCGGGAGGGTTGATCGCTACCGAGCACCTGCTCGCAGGCGTTTTGTACGTGGATAATGCTCTCGCCGACAAGATGACGGCGTACGGTATGCCCGTGGAGGGTGTCGTGCGTTTTATCGATACAAATCATCCTCTCGTCAGCAGGATCCGTATCTCGACCAATGCGGGAAGGGTCTTTCGTCTGGCGCAGATGCTCGCGGAGCGCTTGAACTCCGACAAGGTCTATCCCTTGCATATCTTCCTCGCTATCTTGCGCACGCCTTGCCGTGCGTGCAGTATCATTGAGTCCTTTAATATCGCTCCTTCGACGCTCTTTGCCGAGCTCGCAGGGCAGGAGGAGGATGCGCCTGACAGAACGTCCGCGTCGGGCGGGTTGGATCGTGAAGACGACATCTTTGCGGGAATGGAGCGCTTTTTCCGTGCGATCTCGGATCAGGACGGAAAGACGGAAAAGGAAGAAGCCCCGCTGACAAGCCGTAACGGAAAGAAGGAGTCCGACCTTGACGAGGCCTTAAAGGGGATCGGCGAAGATCTGACCGCAAAGGCGAGAGCGGACAAGCTCGATCCCGTGATCGGCAGAAAGAATGAGATCGAGAGGATCATTCAGATACTCTCGCGTAGGACAAAGAATAATCCCGTTTTGATCGGAGAACCCGGCGTAGGTAAGACTGCGATCGTGGAGGGGCTTGCTCAGGCGATCGTTTCGGGCAACGTCCCCGAGACCTTGAAGGACAAGAGGATCTTTACTCTCGATATCTCGAGCGTGGTCGCAGGGACGAAGTATCGCGGCGAATTTGAAGAAAAACTCAAGAACGCTATCGGAGCGATCAAGGAGGCGGGTGACGTCATCATCTTTATCGATGAGATCCATATGATCGTAGGCGCAGGCGCGGGAAGCGAGAGCTCGATGGACGCCGCGAATATCTTAAAACCGATGCTCGCTCGCGGAGAACTGCAGGTAGTAGGGGCTACGACCCTTGACGAATATCGTAAGAATATCGAGAAAGACGCCGCGCTTGAGAGGAGATTTCAGCCCATTATGGTAGATCCTCCGACAGTCGAGGATACCATCACCATTTTGAAAGGACTGCGCAATAAGTACGAGCAGCACCATAAGGTGAAGATCACCGATGAGTCTTTGACTGCAGCGGCAGTTTTGTCCGATCGCTATATCAGCGACAGATATTTGCCCGACAAGGCGATCGACCTCATCGACGAGGCAGCGAGCAGAAAGAGAATGTTGAATTTCACCGCGCCCGACTCGATCAATGCTCTCGAGAATAAGATCGCATCGCTTGAAGCGCAGATCAAAGAGCGTGTCAGTCACGAGGACTTTGACGCCGCGTCGGCGCTGAAAAAGGAGAAGGAAGAGCTCATTATGAAGCTCTCTAAGAGCAAGCTGAATTGGTCTTCCGAGGTCAATACCTCCGAGCTCGTGATCACAGAGCAGGATATCGCGGAGATCGTTTCCAAATGGACGGGGATCCCCGTAGTAAAACTCACCGAGGCGGAAGCGTCAAAACTCATGAATCTCGAGAAAGAACTCTCCAAGAGGGTCGTTGGACAGAGCGAAGCGATCTCCGCTCTCGCTCGTTCGATTCGCCGCGCGAGAGCAGGTCTCGGCGATCCCAAGCGTCCGATCGGATCCTTTATCTTTATGGGTCCCACGGGCGTAGGTAAGACCGAGCTGTGCAAGGCTCTCGCAGAGACGATGTTTGGAGATGAGAACAATATTGTGCGTATCGATATGAGCGAATATATGGATAAGATCTCGGTCACGAAGCTCACAGGTTCCGCACCCGGATACGTCGGATACGAGGAAGGGGGACAACTCACCGAAAAGATCAGGCGCAAACCCTATTCCGTCGTGCTTTTCGACGAGATCGAGAAGGCGCATCCCGACGTCTATAATCTGCTTTTACAGATTTTGGACGACGGACGACTGACCGATAGCCATGGCAGGACCGTCAGCTTCAAGAATACCATCATCATCATGACCTCGAATATCGGGGCGAATGTCGGCAAGCAGACCAAACATCTCGGTTTCGGCTCCTCCGACGAATATGAGAATGAACGAGAGAGACACATCGAAGCGCTCCGCTCCTTCATGCGTCCCGAGTTTATCAATCGTCTCGACGATATCATCGTTTTCCACAGCTTGACCGAGGAAAATATCTCGCAGATTTCCGAGATCATGCTGACCTCTTTGCAAAAGAGACTTGATGATAAAAATATCAGGATAGTATTGACGGAAGAGGCAAAAAAGTTTATTATAAAGAAGGGGACAAACGTGGAATACGGAGCACGTCCCTTACGTCGTACAGTTGAGCGTTTGCTCGAGGACGCTCTATCGGAGAAACTTCTCCTCGGAGAGATCGCGATCGGAGACACCGTGACGGTGGACTACGAAGGCGGCGAGGAGCTGACATTCCGAAAGAGTGCATGATCGATATACTCGTCCTCTAGGACGATTATATAATTTACCATAAAGGAGGCTTTATATGAGAATCGACATTGTGGGTAAGAACTATTCGGTGAGTGACAAGCTTGACGATATCATCCGCAGAAAAGCAGAGAGATTGGATCGCTTTTTCTCTGATGACGTGACCGCTCGCGTAGTCTGCAAGGAAGAGCACAAGGGGAGATATACTCTCGAAGTGACCATTATCGTGGACGGTGCGGTCATCCGCAGCGAAGAGACCAGCGATAATATGTATAGCAATATCGACGTCGTGATCCCGAAGATCGACAGACAGATCCGCAAGCACAGGACGAGATTGAATAAGAAGATCAAGGACAGCTACTTTAACTTCAGCGCCGCGGAGGCGGAGGCGATCGAGATGAGCGATCCGCAGGAAGCGGAGATCCCCGTCATCGTGAAGACCAAGAAGTTTGAGCTCCTCCCGATGAGCGTAGAAGAGGCGATCGAGCAGATGGACCTCTTGGAAAATAAGTTCTTTGTGTATCTGAATCCCACTACGGGCAAGGTAAATATCGTGTACAGGAGGTATGATGAGACCGTCGGTCTCATTGAGCCGCAGTATTAAAAGGAGAATAAACAAAACGTATGGCAAGATTTAATAAAAACGACTACCGCATCCGCTTTGATTTCAACAATATGATGCGGGACTATATCGGCGCGGAGCAAGGGATCAAGGATTCCGACATCTCCGCTGTCTCCTCCACCGTTAAAGGCGCCTATGAGAGTGTGAAAGCGCAGGGCGGCGCTGGCTGGCAAGGATGGCTGGATCTCCCCTATAATCAAAATGAGATCGTCGCGGATATCATCGATACCGCAAAGTCGGTGAGAAAGAATTTCAAGACCTTCGTCGTGCTCGGCATCGGCGGTAGTGCGCTCGGCCCCATCGCGGTCTTCCAGGCGCTATGTCATCTGCATTACAACGAGCTTCCCTACAAGATGCGCAAGGGACCGAAGTTCTATGTAGAGGATAATATCGATCCTGAGCGTATGGCGGCGCTCCTCGACATCATCGACGTCAAGACCACGATGTTTAACGTGATCACCAAGAGCGGTGCAACGAGCGAGACTATGAGCCAGTATCTCGTGATCACCGATATCTTGAAAAAAGCTCTCGGCGCCGACTATGCGAGCCACGTGATCGCCACGACAGATAAGGAGAAGGGAAATCTCATCAAGCTCGCAAAGAAGGAGGGATTCAAGACCTTCTATATCCCGTCAGGCGTGGGCGGACGTTTCTCCGAGATGTCTCCTGTGGGACTGCTTCCCGCCGCTGTACTCGGCATTGATATCAAGAAGATGCTCCTCGGTGCGAAGGATATGATCGCGCAGGGCTTCAAAACGGCAAATCCCTATAAGAATATGCCATTGATGGCTGCGACGTTGCAGTATATCGCGATGGGCAAGGGAAAGAATATTTCCGTCATGATGCCCTATGCCGATAGCCTGAAGTATATCGCAGACTGGTACTGCCAGTTGTGGGGCGAGAGCCTCGGCAAGTCTGTTGACAAAGAGGGCAAAGAGGTCTATGCGGGACAAACTCCCGTCAAGGCACTCGGCGTCACCGATCAGCACAGTCAGATCCAGCTCTACACCGAAGGTCCATTTGATAAAGTCATCACCTTGATCGCTGTGGACAACTTCCGCAAGGAAGTCATGATCCCCGAAGGCCTCGCAGATTTCCCCGACGTGAATTTCCTGTGCGGCAATACGATGGGCACCCTCCTCAATACCGAGAGGAAGGCGACCGAATATGCACTCGCAAAGAAGCATCGTTTGAACCGCACGATCACCGTGCCCGAAGTCAACGAGTATTCGATCGGACAGCTCTTGATGCTCTTTATGATGGAGACCGCATTTGTGGGTGCGATGCTGAATATCGATACCTTCAATCAACCCGGTGTGGAAGAGGGCAAGAACGCGACCTACGCGATGTTTGGCAGAAAGGGCTACGAAGAGAAGAAAGCGGAGCTCGATAGCGCAAAGGCAAAGTCGGAAAAATACATCATTTGACCTCGATTCGCTTGACATACGTTTGGCGGAGAGATACAATTTAATAGCAATGTTGCAAGGGGTGCCGAAAGGCTGAGATCATACCCTTCGAACATGATGAGGTAATTCTCGGCATGGAAAGCACTTAAGCACTTTGACCTCCCGAGAATTCGGGAGGTTTTTTTTATGACAAACACATTACTTTCTGCCGAGATGAAGTTTTATCCGATCTTGTTCGATAGTGCGCAAAACGCGCTTAGATCGGTCTTTATATGGATCACGCTTCTCGGGATGATCGCATATCTTATCGCTTATTTTCTCCTAAAGGAGAAGCCTGCTTGGAAAAAGGTAAAAAAGGGGACTTTGATCGGGGTCATCGTATACGCGACGATCATATTCATCACACAATTGGTCTTTTCCTTTCGAGAGGACGGGATCGTTACCATCCTCTTTGTGCCGCTCCTCGTTTCGATCCTGCTAATTGCAGGTAGTGTCGTATTGCTGATTGTGCGCCCGGGGCAAATCTCGAACGTGATCGCAGGCTCGCTGATCGGTGTGGGGCTACTCGCAGTGTTGATCTGTATCGGAGTGCATTTTGCGAGCGGCAATGCCATCGAGATCAACGACGTGGACGGGGCGGACGTGAGCAGTATGATGCTCTATATCTTCGCAGCGATCGGGATCGTGCTTCTCTTCTTTATCTCCTATTTTTTCGGAAAAAAGGGGAATAACGGATTTGATACGAAGTCCATTACTTATGCGGCGATCTGCTTGGCGTTGAGCTTTGCGCTCTCCTTTTTGAGCTTGATCAAGCTACCTCAAGGAGGATCGGTTACTCTCGTCAGCTTACTGCCGTTGATGCTGTATTCGCAGATGTTCGGCGTCCGTAAAGGCGTAATTGTCGGATTTATTTACGGCTTATTGCAGGCGATACAGACCCCCTATATCTTGCATCCCGCGCAGTTTCTCCTCGATTATCCCATCGCATTTGCGATGATCGGGTTTGCGTCCTTGTTTACGCAGGGAGGGATCAAAGATAAGAAAGGGATCGTCCTCTTTGCCGCCGGGGCGCTCTTTGCTGCGACGATGCGTTATCTGGCGCATTTCGTTTCCGGAGTTTTCGCTTTTTCCAGTTATGCACGCTATGCAGGGTATGACAGCGCGGTCATATACAGTTTGGTCTATAATTCGTTTGTTTTCGTTGATATGGCGATTGCGCTAGTGGTCGGTGTGATGATCCTCTTTAATACCGCATTCCGTAAATTGATCGACGGGATCAACTATTCCGTTATGACGCCTCGTACGGCAGAGACCGCTAGCGTCGAAGATAAAGGTGAATGAGATCACATATATTCAGGGATCGGGGCTTGCCGGTGCAAGCCCTTTTTTTTATCGCTCTATCAGATAGTTTTTCCTTTCGATTGACTAATCGCGAGGCGTGAGGATATAATTTACTTATGAGTAAATTAGTTTGCAAGGACTTTTCCGTTCAGTATTTTGGATACGACGCCGCGATAAATAACGTCACGACGACCTTTTCCGATGGTGTGAACGTAGTCTTTGCAGGCGAAAAGGGCGGAAAAACCACCTTTTTGAAGGCGCTCGCGGGACTGATCCCGCATAGCGGCGAGCTTTACTTGGATGACGTCAATATGGACGACGTCCCCTTAAAGGATCGCGATTTTCAGATGCTCTTTGACGATTACGCCCTCTTTTCGCGCCGTTCCGTGCGCTATAATCTCGAGTATCCCTTGAAGATACGTAAAATGCCAAAGGGAAAAAGGCGTGCTCTTATAGAGAGCGTTGCGCCTCTTTTCGATCTCGATATCATGATCGACGCACCTGTTTACCGATTGAATGAGTGGCTCAAGGTGACTCTCGTGCTATGCCGCGCATATATGCGCCGTGCGAAGGTCTTATTGATCGACAATATCTTCTCGAAATTATCCCTTTCGGAGAGAAGGGAGGCTTTTCTTCGTTTCATACCTCTTTTCCGCGAGGGCATCGTGATCTATGCTACAGATGACAAGGGGGAGGCTTCTGCCTTGTCGCGTGAGATCAAGCATTTGACTTGCGGTTATCTGATGCAAGAGGGCGCGCCGACAGACTTTATCGCGAAAGCGCGAGCGTTATCCGTTTTTACCGCTTGGAGAGACTATCCCTCGGTATTGCCTTGCACGGTGAGAGAGGATGGATTGGAGTTTTTCGGCGTTCTATACGAAAGTGAAATGAAGGGAAAGATCTCTTCTTACGTCGGCAAGGATGCGCTTGCGGGGATATTGCCCGAGGATATTATCCTTGAAAACCGTGGTTTCGATGCCGTTGTCATAGGTCGTTTTTACATAGGAGATCGCCTCGTGTATTGCGCGGAGAGAGAAGGAACTCGTCTCTACTTCTATAGCGAGCAGGATCTCTCGCGCGATTCGACAGTCAAACTCATTGTGAGACGTGTCGCAGGCGTTTTCGATGCGCTGAATGAGCGCAATATTTTGGAGGTGATGTGATGAAAAAATGGGGCAAAATGCTTCTTATCGCTCTTGTAGCCATCATTGTATCTGTTACTGCTTTTTCCTGTAAAACGGTTACGGAGGAGAAGTTGCAGGTTTTGGACGATCGCTTTGATCTCACCAATCAAGTGCTGAACTATATTGCGGAGAATTACTATGACGATATGGATATGGACGATGCGGATCTCTACGCCGCGTATGGGATCGTATCCAGTCTCGGCGAATACAATTATATCTATTCCTCTGCCGACGTGATGGGGGCAGGCTCAGACGGCAAAGGATTTGGCTTAATCATCAGAAATACTGCCTATAATGAGCATTTGATCGACTTTATCTTGCCGGGATCGCCTTTCTTGACGGCATCAAACGGACATTCGGTCATTCGCGGTGACGAGCTGTATGCGGTAAACGATCAGAGGCTCTCGGGTCTCTCTTCGAGCGCATATTCCGCGATCATTTCCGCGCTTCCTTCCGATACTCCTGTGAAGTTTACCCTCGTTCGTGGCGAGGAGCGCTTTGAGGTGTATTATTCCAAAGTGGACTTCACGTTCCCGTACTGTATCTATATCAACGATCTGCCCGGTGTATCCTCGCAGCTCGGGTATATCTATCTGCGTACCTTTGATAATTCCACGAACGTCTTGAATGAGTTTAAGAATGCCGTGCATTCCTATAACGTAGACGCAAATCGCGCCTTGATCCTCGACCTCAGGGGAAATGGCGGGGGCAGTGCGGAAGTATTGCGCTATATCGCGTCCACTTTCCTCGGGAGCGACGTCCCGGTGGGTACGCCCCTCGTGGAGATCCATTATGCGAAGGAAGATCGTTCCGTCCATATCAGCTCTATCGCCGTCTCGGAAAAGATCGATACCCCCGTTTACGTTCTCTGTGACGGTGGGACGGCTTCTGCGTCCGAGGCTTTGATCGGCATTTTGAAGGCGCATGGGAGCACGACTCCCTTGATCGGAAAACCGACGGTCGGTAAAGGGGTCGCGCAAAATGGATTTACGACCTATACCGAGGGAGAGAAAGGGATCATTCGCGATAAAGGAACGGATGAAAACGGTAATGAGATCGATCTCGACCTCTATCTCTTGCAGATCATCGTGGGGAAATACTATATCTATGACGATTCGGTCGAAGGGGGCAAGTATTGTATCCACGGCAAGCCTTTTACGCCCGATATCCTGATCACAGGAGATAATCCCGTTACGCCCGATTACCGCGATGATCTCTATATCAAAGCCGCGATCGAGGACTACAACAAATAAAAACTCTAAGGAGGAGACTTATGAAAAAAATCATTTTAACCGCACTCTTGATACTTACTGTTCTCACAATGAGCGTCTTTTCCTTTGCGGCATGCTCGGATAAAACCGTCGTTTCCGACGATCCGGATACGAAGACCGAGAGTATCACGATCGCCGTCCCCGACGGCGGTCCTGCGCTCGGTATGAGTTATCTCATGAAGCATTACGAGAAGATCAGCAATACGACTGTCACCTATAAGATCGTGGATGGCGCGGCAGGCATCAAATCCGCCGTGATGAGCGGAGAGGCTGACGTCGCGATCATGCCCACGAATATGGCGGCGATTCTATATAATCAAGGGATCGAGATCCAAGTCGTCGGTACAAATAGCTATGGGCTGCTCTATATGCTCTCAAATAGCGTTGCGCCGAGTGCGTTTACTTTTGATGACTTGAAAGGAGAGGTCCTGAATACCGTCGGACAGGGCGGCACTCCCGAGATCGTCTTGAAGAAGGTGCTCGAGGGCGCCGGGATCGAGTACGTGGAAAGCGATACTCCTGTCGAAGGAAAGGTCGCGATCAAGTATCACACCGAGGGCACGTCGATCATCGGCGGGTTAAAGCAGGGCACCATTCACTTCGCAGTGCTCGGCGAGCCTGCGGTATCCACGGCACTCCAAAAGGTGGGCGGAAGTCTTGCTATCGTGTGTGATCTCCAGGAGAAGTGGAAGGAAGCGGCGGATACCGAGTCCAGTTATCCGCAGACCGCGCTCGTCGCAAAGAAATCTTTGATCGAGTCTGATCCTCTCTTGATCCGGTTTATTGCGAAGTACACAGACGACTGCGCCACAGCCTTGCGCGAGGATGCCGCTCCCTATATCGCAGAGCTCAAAGATAGGGAAGCGACCGTCCCCGACACATTCGGAAAGGATGGCGTCTCGAGGACAAATATAAAGCCCGCTTTCGGCGCTACGGCAAAAACGGATATCGAGGCGTATCTCTCGATCTTGAAAGATTTTAAGCCGCAGTTGATCGGCGGGAAGCTCCCCGACGCAGGGTTCTACTATGATCTCAGCATAAAGGAGTAAAATGGAAAAAAAGAGGCTGATCTACAATATCCTCGCTCCCATCGCGGGATGTGTGGTGTTTATAGCCGTGTGGTTCGCGGTCGCCGCGGCGATCGGGAAGAGTATCATTCTGCCTTCTCCCGCGGACACGTTGATCAGTTTCTTTGATTTGCTCGGACAAGGAGGCTTTTATCTCGCAGTGCTGAAGACGCTTGGGCGTACGCTCCTGAGCTTTATTATCGCCTTTATCCTTGCGTGCTTGCTCGCATTTTGTTCGGTAAAATCCGAATTTTTCAAGAAAGCATTCGCGCCGCTTGCCGTCATCGTGCGCGTCTTGCCGACGATATCGGTGATCTTACTCGTGTTGATATGGTTCAAGAGCGCTGTCGCTCCTTACGTCATCACCTTTATCGTCATATTCCCGATGCTTTATACGACGGTACTTGACGCCGCAGAAAATGTCGATCCCAATCTCATTGAGATGTGCGAAGCGTATAAAGTCTCGAAGGGGAGACAGCTTTTATACCTATATATCCCCGATATGATCCCTTCGGTACTGACGGGGATCAGTATCACTTTGTCTTTTTCGGTCAAGCTGACAATCGCCGCCGAGGTGCTCGCTTCGACGCAGCGCAGTATGGGCAGATATATGTCGCAGGCATCTGCTTATATAGAGACCTCGACACTTCTTGCTTGGACGCTTGCGGCGATCATACTCGGCTTTTTGCTCGAAGGGCTCGTGCTACTTCTTAAAAAGCTATTAGCGAGGCATTATCATGCAAACTGAGCGCAAAACATTCGATATCTCGAATATTTCGGTTCGTTTCGGTGATAAGACGGTTTTCCGCGACTTTTCTCTCGCGCTCCCGAAGAATGAGATCACATGTGTCCTCGGACCATCCGGGTCGGGTAAGACGACTTTATTGAAGGTGCTCTCCGGGATACTGCCCATAGAGGGCTTTTGCTCGCCGAAATGCTCGTTTGTCTTTCAGGATCATCGTTTGATCCCTTATCTCACTGCGCTGGATAATCTCGCGATCATCCTTGATGGGGACAATGTATCCCGCAAGGAAAGAGCGCGCCTGATGCTCTCGGATATGGAGTTAAAGGAAGCGGAAAACCTCTATCCGCATGAACTGTCCGGTGGTATGGCGCAACGTGTGGCCATCGCGAGAGGCCTCTTGTATGAAGCGGATATATTACTTCTTGACGAACCTTTCAAAGGACTTGACCTCGGTCTGCAGGAGCGCTTGATCAAGTATTTCGGCAAGTATTGGGAAGCGAAGCGCCGCACGACCGTATTTGTTACGCACAGTATCCTTGAAGCGATCCTTGTCGCCGATCGTATCATTATTTTGGATAAAGGAGAGGAGGGCGCAAAGGTCGTTTACGATAAAGCCGTGACTCTCCCGCGTTCCGCGCGTGCGCTCGGTGATCCCGAAGTGGACGCCCTTCGTAAGGAGATCCATGATATCCTCGTCGCTCTTTAATTTCCTCTGATCATTTTCAGAACGGCATTCAGCCTATCTAGTTGCTCTTGATTTAAGATAGGAGTGACGCTCTCTGCGAATTTTTGCAGTTGCTCATCGCTGATCGATCCATCCGCTTTGCCTTGTCTTACGGTTTTCATGATATCTCCGAGCAACTCTTCGTCGCTTTTCCCCGCATAACGTTCCGCTGCTTTTCTGATATCGTTTTCGTTTGCCGTGGCGCTTTGCTCGGGTTTATCGTGAAAACCTTTATTGAAAGATCTGAAGTCCATATCTCCTCCCGTATTCACTGAATTATACTCCTCGGCATATACAAATGTGACGGAGGGTATATGGATCTTGGCATTTTATCGGGATTTTTAGGCGGTCAGAAAAAGGATAATTCTATGTTAGCGACGCTTTTGCCTATGCTCCTCGGAGGAAAGCTATCATCGAATACGGGCGGTGCTACCGGTGATCTCTTGAGTTCACTTTTCAAGGGAGCGCCTAGGGAGAAAGGAGATGATTTTCCGCCTTTATTCGGTGGTGTAACAGGGGAAAATAGCACCACCCCGATCGGTCTCTCCGATCTCCTCGGCAAGGTCATGTCAGCGCCTCAGGGGAATAATCTACCCGCGCCTTCTCATCCCGAATATCCGTACGAATTGCAGTATAATCGTCCTTTTAAACCCAATTCGCGCGATAAATAATGGGGAAATATTACACAATAAATACTTTGCAATAAACACAATATATGGTATAATAAACAAGATTTTAGATCCAAATATTGTTTTCGGAGGAGTCTTGTGAGCAAAGAATATAACGCAAAAGACATACAAGTCCTCGAAGGACTGGAAGCGGTTCGACTGCGTCCCGGTATGTATATCGGTACGACGGGGGCGAAAGGTCTGCATCACATCTTATGGGAGATCGTGGATAACTCTCTCGACGAGATCTGTAACGGATTCGGTTCGCGGGTCGATATCGTGATCTACGGCGATGGCAGTATCAGCGTAGAGGACGACGGCCGCGGTATCCCTGTCGATAAGCATCCCACTCTCGGGATCAGCGGCGTTGAGGTCGTTTTTACCCAGTTGCACGCCGGCGGCAAGTTCAATAACGATAACTATACTTTCTCCGGCGGTCTCCACGGCGTCGGCGCTTCGGTGACGAATGCTCTCTCGGAATGGCTCGACGTCACCATCTGCAAGGACGGCAAGGTCTATAAGCAGGAGTTCTACTCTCCCGAGATCGACGGCAAGATTCACAGCGGTATCCCGCGCACCCACCTCACCGAGACGGGCGAAAAGACCAAGAAGCACGGCACTTACGTGCGTTTCCTTCCGGACAAGCGTGTATTCGGCAAGGAGCTCTTTAACTATCAAACCATCGTATCCCACGTACAGGAGCAGGCATTCCTGAATCGCGGCATCACGATCACCGTTGAGGACAAGCGTCAGGTGGATGAAGACCTGAATACCTTGAAGTCTACCTTCTGCTATGAGCGCGGACTCAGCGACTTTGTCAAATATCTCAATGACGGCAAGGAGCCTTTATTTGGCGATCCTATCGAGTTTGAAGTACAACAGGATCGCTTCTATCTCGGACTCTCGATGCAGCACACGGGAGCTTATACCGAGAGTATCTTCTCCTACGTCAATAGTATCCCCACCACCGAGGGCGGCACGCACGAGATCGGATTTAAGAGCGCGTTGACCAAGGTCATGAACGACTACGGCAGAAAGCGCGGCTTGATCAAGGACAAGGATCCGAACCTCCAGGGTGAGGATTTCCGTGAAGGTTTGACCTGCGTGCTCTCGATCCGTATGCAGAACGTGCAGTTCGAAGGACAGACCAAGACCAAGCTCGGCAATCCCGAGATCCGTCCTCTCGTCGAGGGGATCGTGATGGAGAAGCTCGACGCCTATCTCTCCGAGAAGAAGCACTTTGACGTCGGCGATAAGATCATCGAGAAGGCGCTCGGTGCGGCGAAGGTCAGAGAAGCGGGAAAGAAGGCAAAAGAACTCGCTCGCCAAAAGAATAACGCAAACAGCAATATGTTGATCGGTAAGCTCGCGAATTGTACGGGGAGAAAACCCGAGCTGAACGAGCTCTTTATCGTTGAGGGCGACAGTGCAGGCGGCAGTGCGAAGCAGGGACGTGACAGAAGATTCCAGGCGATCCTCCCCCTCCGCGGTAAGCCGATCAATGCGGAAAAGAAACGTATCGATCAGCTCCTCTCCAATGAAGAGATCTGCACGATCATCAGCGCTCTCGGCGCGAATTTCGATACAGAGTTTAACGTCAATGCCTTGAAATTCGGTAAAGTCATCATTCTCGCGGATGCCGACCAGGACGGCGGCCATATACGTTCCATTCTGCTGACTTTCTTCTTCCGTTATATGAAGGAGCTCATCACCGAGGGGCATCTCTATATCGGTATGCCTCCTCTCTTTAAGGTGGAAAAGAAGGGCGAAGTGCGTTACGCTTACGATGACGTCGCCCTTGATCAGATCATCTCGGAAGTGGGCAGAAACTATGACCTGCAACGCTACAAAGGTCTCGGTGAGATGAACCCCGAACAGCTGTGGGAAACCACGTTGAATCCCGAGACGCGCTGCTTGACTCGCGTCAGCATCGATGATGCGGCTTCGGCGGATCGCTTGATCACGACGCTTATGGGCGACAACGTTGACGCGCGTAAGGCTTACATATATCAATACGCGAATTTCAATCGCAAAGACGAAGTGGAGAAGAAGGGTTACTTGAATGTCTGATGAGATAAAGAACGAAAACGTTTCCAACGAAAATATGAACGAAAGGATCTACGAAAAGACTGTCGAGCAGGTGATGCACGAGTCTATGATGCCGTACTCTGAGTACGTTATCCTTGATCGCGCGCTCCCTCGCGTGGAGGACGGCTTGAAGCCTGTTCAGCGCAGGATCCTTTACAGCATGTACGAGCTCGGACTCACACACGATAAGCCGCACAAAAAGTGCGCGAGGATCGTCGGTGAATGTCTGGGTAAATATCATCCGCACGGCGATACTTCCGTTTACGACGCCTTGGTCAGACTCGCGCAGTCCTTCAATATGAGCGAATGTCTCGTGGACGGTCACGGAAACTTTGGTTCTGTGGACGGAGACGGCGCCGCCGCGATGCGTTACACCGAGGCTCGCCTTGCCCCCATCGCGCAGGAGATGCTCCGAGACCTCGAGAAGGACACCGTCACCTACAGCTTGAACTTTGACGATACCTTAAAAGAGCCTGATATGCTCCCCGGTAGATTTCCCAATCTCCTCGTCAACGGTGCTTCGGGTATCGCGGTCGGTCTCGCGACGAATATCCCCACGCATAACCTCACAGAAGTGATCGACGGCGCGGTGGCGATGATCGATAATTCCCATATCAAGCTCGATGAACTGATGAATATCATCAAAGGACCCGACTTCCCGACGGGAGGTATCATCTATCGCTCCGACGAACTGCGCCAGGCATACGAAACGGGAAAAGGCAAGGTCACGATCACTGCGAAGATGCACATCGAGAGAGAGGGGGACAAGAAGAGTATCGTCATCACGGAGCTCCCTTATCAGGTCAATAAAGCAAAGCTCCTGCTCAAGATCAACGAACTGAGAGAGAGCAAGAAGGAGCCCTATACTCAGATCGCCGATATCCTCGACGAATCGGATAGACAGGGTCTTCGCGCCACGATCAAGCTGAAGAGAGACGCCGATCCCGATCGTATCGTAAAGCTACTTATGAAGCATACCGATCTACAGACGAATTTCGGCATCAATATGGTGGTGATCGCAGACGGAAAGCCTCGTTTGATGGGGCTCAAGGAGATCTTGCGCTACTATCTCGACTATCAGCGCACCTTGATCCAGCGCCGCACCCGTTTTGACCTCAATGCAGCAAAGGAGAGAGAAGAGATCTTGCGCGGACTGCTCGTCGCGATCCAAAATATCGACGAGGTTATCTCTATCATCAAGAAGGCAAAGAACGTCACCGATGCAAAGGATTCCTTGCGTCAGCGTTTTACTCTGTCCGAAAAACAAGCGCACGCCATCGTGGAGATGAAACTGCGTAAGCTCACCAATCTTGAGACGGACGAGATCGTCGCCGAGATCAAGGATCTGCGTGAAAAGATCGAGTATTATAACAAGATCCTCGGCAATCAAAAACTCCAGTTCCAGGTGGTCAAAGAGGAGCTTCTCGATATCAAGAAGCGCTACAAGAGAACGCGTCGTACCGCTATCATCGATGAAAATGGCAAGGAGATGATCGTCTCTGAGCTCAAGCCCGAGGAAGCGGAGTCCAAGCCCGTTGTGAACGGCGGTATCGTTCTCTTTAAAAACGGAAATCTGAAGTTCTGTAATCAGCGTACCCTCGGCGCAGGTGGTAAGAACGTCATCGGACTGACTCAAGACGACGTCGTCGTGGATATCTGTTACCTGACTTCGGATAAGAATTTCTACGCCTTTACCAATAAGGGTAACGTCGCGAGGATCGCGGCGTCCGATCTCCCCGAGCGGTCGTGGAAGGACAGGGGACTCCCGTTGATCAAGATCGTCTCGCAGGCGGATAAAGATGAAAGGGTAGTATCCATACTCTGCCTTGATGAGAGCGAGAAGGCAAATCCGGAAAGCAGCTTGATTTTCTTTACAAGCGATGGTATGGCGAAGCGCACTCTCACCTCTGAGTACATCTCTCTTTCAAAGTCCTATTTCCAGGCAATCATCCTGAAGGAAGGGGAGAAGGTCGTGAACGTCTCTCCTTTTGACGAAGGAAACTCCATGATCTTCGTGACGAGAG
>CAMOTC010000004.1 GCA_946625545.1 uncultured Clostridia bacterium
GGCAGTTCGGATACTCCACCGTGATATCGGCTCCCAACTTAAAGACCGCGCCTTGATCACCGTAATCCCTGATATTCTGCGCGAAGCGCACGAAATCCTCGTCGTTCTCGATCGTCAATTTAATGAAGGAAAGAGTGACGTTGGCGCCCGACGCATTCGGATCGGTGATCAGCCAGACTTCCTCATCTTTGAAATTACCCCTAAAAGAACCGACGTTCTGTATGCGATCCGCCTTGATCTGACTGTCCTCTTTCCGGATATCGTTATACCAGCCACCGTCGGCGGCAAAGCCCCTGACGGCATTATACTTGACCTTGATATCCACCTCTTCTCCCGCGAGATAGGCGTCCCTGAGATCCTTTATGCGCATACCTTCCTCGAGGTGGAATCCGACCTCGAGGAGACCGTTGCCGAGGACGCCGAGCTGATTTATCCCAAAGGTAGAGTCGGTCATATTCCCCACCACGGGATCTCTGCCGTTCAGCACGGCGATCCAGGTATTCACAGCATCGGGAGCGCCCGCTGCCTGCGTGCCGATGAGCTCGCCCGCGCTTCTCTTCTTGGAATTATAGGTCAGGTTCACCGCCAGGTTGACAAAGACGTTCTTGATCTCGCCCCGGTTGCATCCGACGAGCGAGCCGATCTCGTAGCTATTCACGCTACCGATCGCCGCACCAGACTTGACGGAGAAGGTAAAGTTCTCGATCACGGCATTCTTTGCGGTATAGCCGAAGAGTCCCGTGTATTCCTGTCCGCTGAGTGCGGAGCCCTTCTGCATCTCGATATTGTAGTAACAGCCGTCAAAGATACCGTTGAAGGGATGATCCTCTGTACCGATCGGACGGAGCACGTCGCCCGACGCGGCGGCGATATCATTCGCGAGACGGAAGAGGACGTTATTGTAGTAGGAATTACTGTTTATCTTTGACGCGAGAGCATTGAACGCGGAGTAAGAGGAGATCTCGAGATCGTCGTAGCAAACGTAGTAGCTCACGTTCTTCTCCAAGCCCGTTCCCTCGTATTTCTCCGTCAAGGAGCTATTGTACCCCGAGGTATTTGTCCACGCCGAGATATCGGTGTACCACTTCTTGACCCCCGAGATCACAGAGGTAAAGGTGATACGTCCCGACTTTTCCGCCATAGTCGCATTGAGCAGGGTCTCGTTCAGGACGCGGATCACGCTGTAGCCCGAAAGCAAGGGATCTTGCGGATCGAGATCGTTGCCCGCGACGGGAGAGAGGGAACTATTGCAGATCTGCACCCAGGCATTCGTCGCAGAAGAAGCGACGGCTTTGCCCGCCCCGAGACCCGCTTTCTCGCCATGCACGTCCTCGTAGAGGGCGACGGCGGTATTTGTGACAGAATCACCCGAACGATTATCCTCGCCGAGGATACCGCCCGCATAGGTCGTATCCGCGCTGCCGATGGCGCCGCGAAGTGTCGCGACCACGCGATCCACGGTGCCGCTATTACTGCCCACGACGCCGCCCGCGACGTCCGCGATGATGGCGCAGTCATTCGCCGCAGTGAGGGCAGTCACCCCGATCTCGCCGAGGTTCTCGCCTACGACGCCACCCGCCTTAGAGGTAGCGATCAAGGAGGCGTGCATCTCGAGGATCATAGCGTTCATAACGCCCTCTTCCTCATTAATGCCCACCATACCGCCGATCACGGAGGTAGCCATCGCGGGGATCGTGCAGATCGTGGTCCTCTCTTCCTCTTCGCCCGAGGTATTCACGAGTACCATCTCGCAGTCGGACTCAAAGACGTAGGGCGCGGCGTAGATAAATGCCTTTACCCTCTTTTCGTAATGATCAAAGTCGATGTCATCGTAGCCGATGATCCCCTTGTTGACGCCTGCGATGGTGCCGAAGGCGTCGCTGCCCGCATACACCGCCTTTCTGTCGATGGTGACAAAGGCGCTCTCGATATATCCCTCGTTCTGACCGACGAGAGCGGAGGCGTACTTGCCTGCGACGGTGCCCGACAGAGAGACGAAGGCAGAGCGGATCACACCGCTTGCTCCATTGTACCCTGCGACGGCGCCCACCGCTTCCGTGGCGTACAAAACGCCCGCATAGTTGCCCTCTCTCGAGATCGTGACCTCGATGGAGTTCGGCATACTATTACCGATCTCGCCGTAGTTCTCACCTACGATCGCGCCGACGTTTTTACCCGTGATCGCACCGAACCCGTTCCTGCCGAATGCCTTTGCGTACTCGACGGCGACGGCGGCAGAGTCGATCTTACCGTAGTTCACACCTGCGACGGCGCCCGCCGCACCCTCGGTCTTTAAGTAACCGTGGAGGGCGATATTCACCCCCGAGATGGTGCCGTGGTTGACGTCCGTCAGATATCCTCTCGCGACCTCCTCGGTGCTCACCGAGCCATTGCCCGAGCGTACGTCGAGATAGAGATTCTTGATGAGGGAGGAGCGTCTCTCGTCTCCTGCTCCCCCCAGTACGCCCACGAAAGGACCGAGATAGGCGGAAGAATTCATCGTGACGGTATATGCGTTGCCGTTGATCGCGCCGATAAAGGGCGTCTCCTCCGAGCCGATCGAGCGGGTGGAAGTCTCGTCGATGGTGAAATTATTGGTCACGTTGTACTCGACGTAGAGCCTATAGTCCCTCGCGATATTCTCCGCGACGGCGTCATAGTCCGCCTGCGTCGCGATGATCGTATTGCAGAAGCCCGCATAGTAGACCTTGCCGGCGAGCCCTTCGCGGGTATTTGTCCCCACCGTCGGGGAGAAGGTAAAGCCGGTATTGCCCTCGGAAACGGGCACTCTCGTCCCGTGTTCAAAGGATGCGACGTAGTCGTAGAAGGAGACTCTCTTCTCCTCGGGGACGGTCTCTACGCCGTTCACGTCGAGCCTCGAGAGCTTAGTGGAGAGGAAGGTGACCTGTCCACCCTTCTCGCTTTCTGCGCCGTTGATACGCACGCTCACGTCACCCCAGCCGTACTTGATGAGGATATTCGCTTTGCGAGCGTCCTTGCCGTTCATCAGGACAGCCTGCCCCGTCGTCGGGGCGAGATCGGAGCCTTGATAGACCTCAAGGGGTGCGCCGAGCTCGGGATCGTAGCTCTCCGCCTCCTCCGAGCTCAGAGGATCGGGAAGTTTTCGAGACAGACAGAGCGCCCACAGAGAGTCGAGGAGGGTCGTGGTATTCTCCTCGTCGTTGTAGCCGATGATGAGTCCGCGATAGCGCGACTCACTGCCATCGCTCCCCGGGAAGTCCTCGCCGAAGATCGTGGCGTAATTAAAGACGGACACCAAGCTGTATGCCGCCGTCTGGTTGCCCACTTCACCGATCACGCCGCCGAGAGCGTAACTCGCGGTCTTGCCCGAGATCGGAGCGTTCTCCGCCGTATTATCGTAGTAAACGATCAGGTTCTTTGCGATGGACAAGGAGGACTCGTACCCGTTGTAGCCGATCGCGCCGCCTACACGCGCCGTAGCGGAGCCTCTGCCCTCGACGATGCCGTAGCTGTACTCGGAGTCATAGACAAAGTACGCCTCGGCGTTCTTGACGATATGATAGTTCGCGCCCACGATGCCGCCGACGGTCTGACCCTTGATGGCGGCGCAGACCTCTGCGACGACCTTACCCGTCGAAGTGTCCTGACCGATGGTGCCGTAGTTGAGTGCCGCGACCGCACCTGCATAGAGGGTATTGTCCCCGCCGATATCGCCTGCGACGCGCACGGTGAGATTTTTGATCGTACCTGCCGCGCCGACGCATCCGAAGAGACCTGCGTAGTTCCCCGCCGCGTTGGACTCGATCGTGACGGTGAGTCCGTTGCCGTCAAAGGTACCGCGGAAGGTCTTGCCCCCTTCGCTCGTGCCGATGGGGATAAAGTTGCTGACCGAGATCGAGGTGCCGAGAGTGAAGGTGACGCCATCGTATCCTCTTCCCTCGCCCGTTGAGGCGGACAGCTTGCGCAGTTCGTCCTCGGTAAAGAGCTGTAAGTTCAAAAGCTCCGCCGTATAGATGAGGTTGCTCTTCTCCTGATTTTGCGGAGTAAAGACGTTGCCCGCGAGACCTCTCGTGATGACGCTCTTTTCGCCCGAGCCGTAGTCGTACCAACCCGAGAAGACCATGCCTTCCTGCGCCGCGAGGGTAAAGCTCACGGGGAGAGAGGATTGGAGATCGATGGTCGCGACGGCGACCGTCTTCTGCACGTAAACGCGGTTGACACCCGTCTCCACGTCGTAGGAGACCGAGGCGATGGTGCGTCTCTTCTCCGCGAGGGTAGTCTGACTATTCTCCTGCAAGGGGAATTCCTCGTAGGACATCACCGCCCAGGTATTGGCAAAGGTGGGGAGACCCACACCGTCCGCGATCTTGCCGACTACGGAGCCGACATAGGAGTGAGCGGAATCGGTATCGGTATTGTAGATCGTGGTATTGTAGGTGCCCTTCGCGCCCGAGACCGCCGCGACATTACGGAAGGTCGCGGGAGCCGCTTGATAATAGCCGATCAAGGTGCCGATGCTTTCGGTGACGACGACAGAGTCGTTGCCGTACATACGATAGGTGGTGGTCTCCATGAGACCCTTGACCTCAAAGAGACAGAGCGCTTTATCCAGTCCATCCGCCCAGTCATCGTCATCTGTGGTATCGACGGCGATCCCCGAGTAGCCGTCCGTTACGGTATTATCACCGTCTTTTTTCGGGATACTGCTACCGTCCAAGAGGTGCGCTTCGGTGTACTTCTTGACCGTGACGGCGTGGTAGTTCAGCGCCTTCTCCATCTTGATCTCGCCGCCCACGTAGGCATTGAGTCCGCTATAGACGGAGTTTGAGGGCGCGTTGCTGACGCCGACCAAGCCGCCCGCGACGCCGCTCTCGCGACTGCGCACCGTGATCTTGCCGTTGATCGTGACGGAGATATCGTTGATCGCGCCGGCGTTCAAGCCGCAGAGTCCGCCGAAATACGCCCTCTTGCCCGCAACGGTGACGAAGGCGGACTTTGTCGCCTCCACCTCGACGCCCGAGATTGTGCCGTAGTTCTTACCCGCGACGATACCGACGTAATAGTCCTCTACGATGCAGTCCACGCGATGAGGTACGACCTCGATATAGCCGGGGTTATTGCCGCGAGACGCCACGTAATCGTTACCCGTCAAAGCATAGAAGAATACTTCGTTAAACTTAGTATATCCCTCGCTGTTCTCGGGGAAAGCGAAGTCCGCCATCGCGTAGGTATTATTATAGACGCTGTTTGCGTCGCCGCCCTCGGCAACGGGTTTTTTATAGGTTTCTTCGTCGGCGTCGTGGATCTTCTTTGCCTTCATCTTATCTCCGGCATCTTTGATCACGCTGTAGCCCAAGCCGCCGCTCGCGTCGATGGTGCCGCCGAAGATGATATTCAAGTCCTTGACCACCGCACCCTGATGGATCACCGCGAAGAGACCCGACGCATACTCGTCGTAGGAGCAGACGTCACTCGCCTGATCGGCGTCCGCCTCGAAAGTCTCCGAGGTACCATTCTCGTGATCCTCGTCCTTTTTGAAGTCGTGAGTGAGCTTGCTCCCTGCGGCAAAGGAGATCGTAAATCCCTTGCCGTCAAAGCTGCCGTAGAAGTCCTCGATGACGGGAGTGCCCGAACGCACGAGGATATTATCGCCGAGCTCCACCTTCAGCCAAGAGAGAGTGGGAGCCGTCGCTCCGCTGAAACTCATCAGGAGATTGCCGTCATCGTCCTTGGTCTCCGACTTACCGATATTCTTATAGACGCGGAGATCGATCTGATTGATGTCCTTCGCGAGCTGAGTGAGTTCGCCCGAGGAGTTGATCATCGTATCGATAAAGACCGCATAGTAGAGATTGGACGCGCTGTTCGTCAGCGTCCTTTCTCTCTGCTTATCGCTATTTGAGATAGTGCCCGTGATCATCGATTCCGCATCCATCCAAGCATAGAAGGGAGAACAGATGGGGCTCGCCACCAGTGAGAGCGCCGCGTCGCCGGAGATCTTGCCGTTCTTAATGCCGACTTCGCCGTCGCCGAAGATCACGAGATGATGGAGATTATCGGAGGAAGCATTGTCAGAACCTGCGATATATCCGCTATCCGACTCGGAGAGTTTCCTCGACATCCAGTTATTACTGCCGAGCAACCCGACGAGGGCTTTATTGCCGCAGAGCATGCCGACCTCACACGAGTAGCCGAGATCATCCTTTTTGCCATAGTTGTCCTCGATGATGCCGTCATCGGTCTTGATCGCGAAATAGTTATTCTTAAAGGTGATGCTCTCCGCATTACACTTGCCTACCACGCCGCCTGAGTAGATAGTCTTATTTCTATCAAAGAACCAGCTGGACACCTCGCCGACGACAGAAAAGCTCTCGATCATAAAGGCGGAGAGATGACACTTGATATCCACCGCATTACTCTGCACCGTCGCCGAAGAGGTACAGTTATCATCCAAGTAACCGATAAAGCCTCCCGTGATGGAGCCGCCGTTGGAGGCGCCGTCCGTGCCGTAGGAGATCGCGCTACCCGCGGATTCCACCTCGTTATAGGTGACCTTGCCCGACTTACCGAGGCCGCCGATGACGGTGCTCGCTGGATGGATATGCTCTTTATCGTTATACTCGGTAGAGGTATCGATCAAGTCACCCACGACCCCACCGATGATGCCGCCGACGGTGCCTTCCCACTTCATTGTATTATCCGCCGACATGACGCTCGCGCTCGCGGAGATCTTATTCTGCGTCAAGCTGCCGCCGTCGATCCTGCCGACGACGCCGCCCGCATAGACGATGGAATGCTTGGAGGAGGAATTGCTCTCCTTATCGTTATACGCATTGATAGTCGCAGAGACGATCATTTCGTTCCAAGAGATCGCGCCTCCGCCCACAAATCCGACGAGACCGCCGACGTAACTCGTCACACCTTCGCCATTTCCTTCCGTCTCGATACTGCCCGCGATATCCATATAGCACTTGGTCACGGTGCCGTAATTTACTCCGATCATTCCCCCAACTGCGAGGTAGGCTTTGGACTGGGATTTTGAGCCGTAAAGGCTGCCGGAGAAATAATAGTAGAGGTTTTTCAGCGTTTTACCCGAGCTGATCTCGGCTGCGAGACCGCCGACATAGTCGGAAGTGCCGCTGTAGTTCGACTCGGAATAGATCGAGGCGTTCCAGATCTCATAGCCCGCACCGTCCAAGTTTCCTCTCAAAGTGGGAGCGTTCAACGCCCAAGTATAGTCGAGGATCTTGAAGTTCGTTCCGAGGGTATAGCTCCCTTTCGCCTTGTCCGAGAAAAAGACGTACATGAGTTCATCCGACGTATCTACGATCCCATCGGAGGGGCTGAAAGAGTCCATCTGGTCAGAAGTATAGCTCATAAAGCCATTCGCCGCACCGGCTCCGATCTTTATGTAATTCTCCTCGCCTCTCTTGCCGAATTCGATCGCCGCCATCGCGACCTCGCCCGTTCCCGGGGAGAAAGAGAAGGCGATCAGCGCGATCAAGAAGACCGCCGCCAACGCGAGAATCAATCCTGCCTTCAGTTTTGTCCGTCTTTGTTTCTGTGTCATAGTCCTACCTCTGTTTGTTTTCCGCATCGAGATGCGTCTGTCCATTTACTATTGTCTCCCGCCATGTCCTCTCGGGGGTTCTTTGCGGCGGGCTTTTCTACCCTTCCCGCCGCGTCGCGTCTATCCTATAACCTCTGCGCGTCCTCTCATGTGGTTTGATTCTGTACCACTTCGAAATACACGACCACGGGTTCGGATAGCTCGTAGTTCATGCTATCCACCACGATAGTGACTTTGTACTTACCTACCGCGGAGGGGATCCCGTCCGTAAGGGTACCCGTCTCACCCTCGGCGATCTCGTAGGTCGCGACGAGCGGGACGTTGTAGCGCGAGCCGTAGCCGACGGTGTATTCCTTTTCACCCGTGTAACGCGCTCTCAGTCCGATGACGACGATCTCATCTGCCGAGATCACCTTCTTGATCACGTGATAGGGGATCTCGACGGTCTCGACCTTACCGAAGCCCGAGAGGGTGACGTAGGCGGTATAGTCGCCCGCGTCTCTCGGATAGGTATTGTCACCCACGGGGTCGCCCGCCGCGTCGTAGGTCACGCCCGCCACGGTCACGCCGTCCTTCTTATACTCTATCGCCGTGATCTTCACGTTACGATCGGTCGAGACTCTGACGTGCTCGGTTTCGCCGTAGCTGAAGGTATTGTCCCCTGCCTCGTAGCGCGTCTTGAGATCCACGCTCTCGTCCACCTTGATCGTGAAGCGGAGCGCCTCGCCGTTCTTATAGGTGATGGGCTCGCCCGCGCGATTCTTTATGATACCCGTGAGCACGTACACGCTACCCGCGATATTGGTATCCACAAGGGAGAGACCATCCTCGGGGGTGCCGTAGTACCAGATCGCCGCCGTCGTCTTGACCGTAGCGGCCTCTCCCTCGTACACCACGACGTTGACCTCGGGGAGGTCAGCGGGAGAGAGGGGACTGCCCACCTCGATCGTGACCACGTTCTCGCCCGCCGAAGTGCCGAGCGCCGCGCTCGCCTTCAGCGAATCGATATAGTTCACGTAGGTGCTGTACACGTAGAGGGTGATCGTCCTCTCCCAGGAGAAGGTACCGTTGGAGACGGTGCCCGTGATCACGTACTTATCCTCCACGGCGCTCGAGGGTTTGCTGCCCCAAGTGATCGATCTCGCGGAGGCGGGAGTCTCGGAGGGATAGTAACTACCCGAGCTCGCACGGACGTAGATATTCTGGCGAATGGTCGTCGGGAGCTCGTAGGAGCCGCCGCGCGCCGCGACGTACACGTCGGAGACGTCGTCGCTCACCACCTTTCTCGCCTCGGTGAGGGTCAGATAGACGGTGATGGTCTGCTCAAAGATCGTCGTCCTGATCTCGTACCTGCCGGGCTTCGTGAGATCGACGTCGGAGCCGTCCCACACAACGCTTCTCTGCATACGGCCGCCGTCCTTAAAGATGACCCACAGCTCGGTCGGGAGATCAAAGTATTCGCCGACCGCCGCCTCGATCTCTCTCGGATTGCCGAAAGGCTTCAAGGTCAAGGTGCCCGCCGAGGTCGTCTCGATGTATTGCAGTTTATCGAGGTCGATGACCTTCTCGGAGACCACCACGGGGATCTTGATCGCCTGATAGCCTGCCGCCTTGTTGCCGTAGTTATAGGTCGCATAGTAACTGCCGCCTTCGTAGCCGAGATCTACCTCGGAGAAGTCCCAGCTACCCGCGTCACCGCCCTCGGGGAGGGTGATCATATACTTGCCGTCCTTGACGGTGATCTTCCAGTCGCCGTTATTGATGAGTCCGTTCGTCGTGCTGGCATAGACCACTTCACCCGAACGCATCTCGAGCTCGATGACCGTCGGGAGATCGAGGTCGAGGTTCACCTGGTCGATGGAGATCAATACGCCGGTATGGAGCTTGGAGTAGTACATCTGCTTGACGTTCAGCTTGAAGCTGTAGGTCTGCGTGCCGCCCGCCCTCTCGGGGTCGATGATCGCGACGACGTCGAAACTGCCGCCCGAATACCTAAAGTCGTCGTTGCTGAAGGTGGCTCCATCTACGCTGTTCTTGCGATACACGACGGGGAGCGTCGCGGTGCCGCCATCGGTAAAGGTCACGGTGACTACGTCGGGGAGACGATAGGTGTAGGGATCCACGAGCATATCGCCGAGTTCACTCACCGATTCGAGTCTCTTCTCTGAGACGGTGATCACGTATTCCTTGATCTGCAAGCCGCGTTTCACGGTGCCGACCTCCACTCTCATCAGGTACTGACCGCCCTCGTAGGAGACGTGATCCTTAAAGACGTCCTCGCCCTCTTTCTTGAAGGTGACCGAGTAGATCGGGAGCTCCACGACGGCGCCGCCCACGATCAGTGCGGAGATCTTGCCTCCCGTCACGATGTCGGGCATCGCATAGGGATCGAGACTGCGATCCGTGAAGTACTCACGGAGCAAGGTCACGCCGTCTCCCGCGACGAGATCGGTGACGACCTCGGGTATGACCGTCAAGGTCAGGTAGAGCGTCTCGCCCGAGGAAGTCTCGGAGAAGTAGCCCGTAAGTGCGTTACCCACCTCGATCGCGACGCTCAGAGTGTCGCCCGTGTAGGTATAGATCGGGGTCTCGAGCAGTTTGACGTACAAGGACTGGTACAGGTCGTCGCCGATCTGTCCCGTGACGGTAAAGAAGCTGCCGTCCGCCTTGCGCAGTCTGCCGTCGGAATGATAGTTGAGCTCGGTGTAGCCGTCGATCTGATAGGTCGTGCCGACCACCTTGCGCAGTTCGATCTCGGCGAGATCCAGCTCGACGGGGATCCACTGATAACCCACGACGGCGTCGCCGATCTTCGCAGTCGTGCGATAGGTGCGGGTCGCGTCGTCGATCGTGCCCTTCTCGCCCCATTCCACGACGGTCAGCGTCATGCTTTCCACATAGCTGTCATCGCTGAAGGTGACGACGATCTCCTCGGGGAGACCGCTCTTCTCGAGGAAGGTATTGTAGAGGTATCCCTCCTTGCCCTTCGCGGAGACCGCATCCGCTTTCAGCATACGGACGTTGACGGCGATCCTCTGATATCCGCCCTCGGCGTTGCCGACGAGGAGGATCAGACCGCTCTGCTCACCGCCCTGATAGGTGTAGTTGATATTGATGCTGTTCCACAGCGCCTTGAGCTCCGCCTTGGAGCCATCGGTAAAGACGGCGGTCACGGCCTTTTCGGGACGCTTGGTCGTACCGTTATCAGCGTACGGCTTGATCTCGAGAGCGTTGCCCTCGCCCGAGACGACGGCGCCGTCGATCTCGATCTTGTCGATGGTCCTATCCTTGACGATCAGGGTGATCGGGAATGCCTGATAGCCGCCGATCCTGTCGCCGAGGTAGGCGGTCACGGTGTACTTGCCGCCCTGATAGAATCCCGTATTCGTATTGGAGGGATCCTTGATCGCGCTCGCGATATTCGCAGAGAGCGGGAGCTCACCCGAGGTGTCGTCCATAAAGGTCACGTTGGTCGATGCGGGCAGCGTAGAGTAGTCGTAAGGATCGATCTCAAATTCTTCGACCGAGATGGACTGCACGCGCTTATTCTGCACGACGACCTTGACGTAGCACTTCTGATAGCCGCAGGTCTGGTTGCCGACGTACACTTCGACGAGCTCGATGTATTCGCCCGTCTCCTCGTCGCACAGCTCGGGATGATAGACGGGGTAATCGTAGTGGATCGTGGACTTGCTCCAATCCGTCTTCATCGTCATAGTCTGACCCTTACATCTGCAGTCGCAGGTGCATTCGCTACGTACCGTGATCACGCCGGTGTCGGGATCCACCGTACCGCAGTAGCCCGCTGCAAGGCAGGTCGGGCAGGTGCAGCCGCACACCGACACGGGCAGAGCTTCGTACTTACCCGTAGCCTCGTTGTACTTGACCGCGCCGCCGACGTTCACCGTCAAGGTAGCGTCCAGACCGACCTGATAGGGATCGACCGTGACGATCTGATCACTCGGGACGGTGATCTTGCGATATACCGTCGTCACGTCGAAGTAGTAGATCTCGTAGCCCGCCTTGGCACTGCCGAGCTTGATAGACGCCCTGACGGGGATCTTATTGCCGCTCGCGTCCTTGGTGTACTCGATATTCCAGTTACCGATGATCTTCTCCAAGGGATCCGACCAAGTGATCGATTCGATACCGCTCTTCTTGAACTCGATCCAAACGGTATTCGGGAAGCCCGATCCGAGGTAAGGATCGTTGACGATGGAGCTCAGGAGCTCGCCCGTATGCGTCTCGGGATCGTAAGAGGAGTAGATCGAGGGGATCATATCCTCCTTATTACCAAAGCCCATGAGATCGCTCTTGGCGACTTCGCGGTTCTTGACCACCACCATAAACTCGATCTCGATATGACCGGTACGCGCGTTGCCGAGGCGCAGGATCGCGCCCGTGGTCTGGGAGTTGCCTCCGTACACGCCGCCCTTGAGGTTCATCGTGATATTGGAGGTATCCCACACCGCCTTCATGTAGGTATCGGTGCCGTCGTCAAAGTAGATCTGCACCGTGGAGGGGAGATCCATCTTGCCGTCGTAGGGGTCAAAGGTGAAGTAATGCTTGGTATAGTCGATCTCCAAAGTGTCGCTATCCTCCTTGGACCACAGGACGTTATCGATGTAGAGCGCTTTCGCGATCCTCTTATATACTCTGACGGGGACGTCACGCACGATCTGATAGCCGCCGATGGAGTCGCCGATACGGGCGTCCGCTCTAAATTTGGTCTGATCGTCGATACCTGCCTCTTCATTCCAATTCGGGAAGTCCGGGGCGTTGATGTCGGTGCGGAAGTTCTCGTTGATCCAGGTGACGGGCATCGTGCGCTGCGTGCCGTCCGCAAAGGTCACGGTCACCGTAGTGGCGAGGTCCTTATCCGAGTACACATCGATCTTCTGCGTGACCATCGAGGAGCCGACGATCTCGCGGTTGAGGATCCTGACGGTGATGCCGCCGAGGTTCTGATAGCCGCATACGCTATTACCCACGCGGATAGAGACGGAATACTCTCCTCCCTTATATCCGTTGTAATTATTGATGACGTTGCCGAGGTCCCAGATGACGTCCACGACGCCCTTCTCACCCGTCGAGAAGGTCACGTTGAGCTGCTTATAGTAGTTATCCTCGAGGCGCGGGTCGATGCCGCCGTAGGGGTCAAAGACGATGACGTTGCCCTCGTTGATATCCACCGAGCTGATCTCACGGCACTCCACCTTGACGGGGACGTTATAGGTTTGATAACCGCCGTACTCGTTGCCGAACTTCACGACGACGGAGGTCTCGCCGCCCTTGTAGTTCCAGATCTTGTAGATCTCCGAGATATCCCACTTCAGGTTGCTGAAACGGTGCGTCGAGTCGTCCTTAAAGACGGCGATCGCGCTCGAAGGATAGGGAGAATCCTCGTCATCGACGAGCAAGGGGTTCACCGACGCATCGTAAGGATCAAAGACGAACGCCTCGATCTGCATCTTATCGATGATCCTCTCCTTCACGACGATGGTGAAGGGGACCATCTGCCAGCCTGCGGCGTCGCTACCTACGCGAGCGTACGCCACCGAGGTACCGCCCTTATAGCTCTGCTCGATGCGGGAGAGATCCCAGGTCATCGGATATGCCTGCGCCGCCTGCGAGGAGAAGACCACGATCGCCTTCTTCTCTGCGCCGTATTCATTGGTGGGATACCACTTCGCCGCGTCAACGTCCTCGAGGTAGGGATCGAACTCGTACTTTTCCCTGATCATCGAGAGATCGATGGCGGTGATGGATCTATCCTCGATCGTGATCGGCACGTCGATGACCTGATAGCCGCCGGCTTCGTTACCCACGGTGAGCTTCGCATAGCATACGCCTGCGTCGTAGCGCACGACGATACCGCTCGTATCCCACTTGACGTCGTCGCCCGTAAAGGTGCAGATCTCGTCGTCGCCGGCGCCGTAATGGATGGTCACGGTGGAGGGATAATTCTTGAGATCGGTGGGATCGTAGTCAATGACGTTGCCTCTCGAATCCCTCTCGAACACGACGCCGCTCGAGGTCTTATACGCGACGACGGGACGAGTCTCCTTCTTATTGTCATCGACGTAGAGATACATGGGATCGATGTCGGTATTGATCTTGAGCTCCTTCTGCTCGAGCATCGAGGAGGTAAAGACCATCTCCTTGATGGTGACAAAGACCTTGACGTACTGGTAGCCGATATTCTCGTCGCCGTAGCGGAAGACCGCGAAGGAATTACTATTGCCCGAGTAGTGGTTGACCACGTTATCGAGGTTCCAATCCACGAGGCAGGGAGTATAGACAGGCGCGCCCGACTGATCGACGTCGCCCTCGAAATTGAGATAGACGTAGCGCGGATAGCTGTGCAGGCTGAGACTCTTCGGCTTGCCGTCCGCCTCCTCGATGTCATAGGGGTTAAAGACGAGGTCGTAGACTTCCTGCGTCGCGTCGTCGCTATTTTCATCCACCAGTTTATATCCCGCGATGACCTTGCTCTTAAAGACGATGGGGATATTCTCGTAGAGGTGATAGCCGATCTCGGTATTGCCGATATACGCGTTTACATAATAGGTCGCGCCCGCGTACTTGGAGGTAAACTCGTCCTCCACCCAGTGGATCTCGTAGAGCTTGCTGCCCAGCGTGCCGAACTCGGCGTAGACGCGGTCGGGCAAGGTGGGCTTTTCGCCCGCCTCGTAGGTCAGGCTGTTGCCGACGATGATCTTCTTATCATCATCAGAGAATCCGAAGGCGTTGATCGCGGACAGCTTCTGCGGGATGACCTCGACAGGCACGTCGACGTGATAGTTCTTGGTATTGCCGTCGCCGAAGGTCAGCTTGATGATATACTCACCGCCGTCGTAGCTGTCGGACACGGCGCTGTAGTCCCACTTGACCACGTTGCCGCCCTCTTCTCTGCCGTCGAAGGTGTAGTACATACCGTTCTCACCGTAGCCGTCGGTCATATAGACCATCACGACGTTGGGGAGATACGTATCGAGGTTATTCACCATATCGGGAGTGATACGGAGCGGGAGCTCGATGTGCTCGCCCTTGATGAGCGGCGTGACCTTGCCCGCGACGTTCGAGTACTTCACGAGACGGATCGCGCTGTACGGCACGTTGAGCGGGACGTACTTATTGTAGTTCAGGATCGAACCGATGATATTGTAACTCGTGGCGATCTTATCACTGCCGTCGGAGGGACGCGCGATGGTCTCCGTCTTGCCACCCGTCGGGTCGATGACAAAGGTGCTGTCCGTCCAGATGATGCTGACGTCATCCGGCTCGTCGTCCGCACTCGTCGTGCCGGGCTCGTAGTAAACCTTCGCCTTCTTGGGGAGATCCTGCAGATAGTCTGCTACGCCGTTGCCGTCGAGGTCGATGTTGAAGACGTCGGTCAAGGTGCGCTCGGTCTCTCCGTCAAAGTCGATCTCCACGCGATTTCCATCCACGACGCCGAGGCGGATACCCGCATTGGTCAGGATCAGCTGTGAATACTCTCCCGTTCTCTTGCTGGAAGCGCGGAAGAGGAGCTTGCGGATCAAGACCTTATCTTCGCTGAAGCTCGGTTTATTGGTGTCAAACTCCACGAGGAGATAACAGGTGTCACCCTTCGAGGGTTCGACGAAGGGGAAGATCTTTGCGAGAACGTGGATCAGCTGATCGCCGAGGACGTTATCGAGGAGAGCGGAGGCAGCCTTTGCAGCCACACGCCCGACGACACGGGTCACGACGTTATTCGCGATACCCTTGATCGCGTCTTTGATCCAATTCTCCAGCATATTCATGATCGCCTGGTAGGTGCCGTACGTCGCACGCGAAGGTACGGTGGAAGGCACGTTGCCTATGTTCATGACCATCGAGTTCAGCTTCTTTAAGATATCTCTCACGACGAGCGCGTCGATGTCCACACGCAGACAGCTGACAGTCTCGGGAGCTTCCGTGCCGAGTCCTGTCTTATTTTGTTGCGTCTGATCCATGATGGTACCCATCGTATCGTCAATGAGTCCGTAACCGAGGCTCAAGGTGATACCCGTGATGGGATGTTCCTTTGCCGCCTCGATCTCGGCGTCGCTGACGGCTTCGTCTCCCCCTTCGATCTCCTCGGGTTCGTCGTAGTCATTCTTCATCTTGCCCGATACGAGCTCGGAGATATCGAGAGTATAGATGGAGGGCGTCTCGATACCGGGATTCCAGGTCAGAGATTCGATACCGAAGATGGAGATATAGAACTGGATATACAGCCTGATATCGCCGTCGATATAGAAGACCGAGACCTTATTGATCTGACCGGCGATGAGCTGCACGACGTCCTTCACCATACCGGGGACTGCCGCCCAGCCTTCCTCGTAGATCGCGACGGCGTCCTTACCGACGTCAACCAAGCCCGGAGACTCGGTATAATCCGTGAGCACGTCAAACATCGTCGCACGCAAGGAGTGCGGATGTCTGCTCGCATCGCGGGTGATCTGGAGGAGCGCCGACCTCTTCTGCTTCGTGACGAGGGTCGCGTTCTTGTCGGTGTAATCGGTGTATTGGGTGAGCTTGAGACGCATCGAATTGCTGCGATAAGTCTCGTCGTCGGGATCTTCGCCTGCAGGCGGATAGATACCGTTCAAGACGGTCTCTATGAGTCCGCCGAGCCAGTTCTCGCCGTTATGATTGGTGAGTCCGACCGAGCCGCCCATCGGGAGAGCGCTGTAGTTATCAAACGCACCCTCTTCAAACATGGAGACTGCGGAGGAGGTGTAGTCGTAGTTGAATGTCGTGAGCTTAACCGAGATCAGATTATCTCTCGTGCCCGACTGCATCTTATCGGGAGCGGTGATCTCCGCGCCGAGATCCTTGAGTCCTTCGTCCAGCGTAAAGCCGACGGTCGCCGAGAAGTCTCTCGGGACGCCCGCACGCGCCATCGCCCTGCCGACGAGGTTTTCATCCATCTCGAAGGCTTTGACGAGTCTCTCGAGGGTCGTGCCGTCGATCGTCAGGCTGACCTTGTAGGGGTTCTGCATCTTTTCCTGCAGAGCGAGCGCCTCGAGGACGAGTTTGATATTCGCGTGGTACTCCTCGTCGCTCTCCGCATTCGAGATCTCACCCTCATTCTCTCCTTTGGTCTCATCCTCGAGGTCAGCATCTTTGGTCACGTTGGTCTTCGACCTGATCTTCTGCGTGATGAGTTCGCCGAGCGACTGCACGTCGAAGGCATCCTTCAAGATGGAGAGCTTGCCCTCCGACAGATCGACGTCGAGGAGCTGTGAGAGCGCCTGCTCGAGGTTTACACCCGTCGCGCGGAGCTTGACGAGTCCGAGGTCTGCGACGTTGAGATAGAGTCTGCCGCCGTCCTCGGTGAGCGTCTTGCCGTCGTAGTACACCGCCGCGAGCAGGAGGTCGTTGGGCCCGTCGTCCATGCGGAGCTCCATCTTCAGCTGGGTCTTGGAGAAGTCTTTGAAATTCAAGTTCAGCTTCAAGATGACGTCAAAGGTCCAGGTATTCGATACGTTGCGATTGACGTGGAAGGATCCCGCATCCATACCGAGCATCTCCTCCACCATCGCGTTAAAGAACGCCAAGGTCGTATTGGAGACGTATTCCTCGTCTCCCTCACTCTTGAGATCAAAGACGAGCTGACCCGCGATATCGAGATTCAAGATATCGATCTCCATGATGTCGCTGTAATCGGTGAGATCCTTATACCTCGCGTAGTTGGTATTTGCATATCCTCTGTAGCGCTTGGGCGTGTACTTGAAGCCGGTCTTGGAGTCATTCTCCGCCGCCTTATTCGCGTCAGGCATCACGATGACCGTCTTCGTCGCCGCTCCGCGGACGTATCTCGTCAGAGCGTTGTCCTTACCCACTTCGGCCTCTACGTCGCGGATCTTCAGGGTCATACCCATCCACTTGGTATTGTCCGCGCTGACGCCGATCTCGTCGCGCGGGCTCGCCTCGTTCTTCTTGAAGTAGGCGTTCGCGCCGATGGACCAGCCCGTCAGTGAGGTCGTATCCGCACCGTCGTAATATACTTCTGCGTTAAAGTCGCTCGGGTAGGTCTCGAGAATGGAGAGGAGCTGCGAGGGGAGCTCCACCTCCAGCATATCCATAAGCACCATCAGGAAGGAGAGATTGAGCCCGACGCCCGCACGCGAGTTGCCGAGAGACAGGACGAGTTTCGCCGCGTTGGAGTACTCCGATTGATAGTTCTCTCCGCTCTCATTGATCGCGCGGATATAGTCGAGGAGGACGTTGGGGAGAGCCTTCTCGTCGTCGAGGTCGGTACCGAGGAGGAGCCACAGCGCATTCTTCAAGGAGCTGTCGCCGTCCTCACCCGCCGCCGCGTTGCTCTCGCTCGCCGCCTTACTGAGATCGCTCCAGATCTTGACGTCGAGAGCGTCTGCGAGGATGTCGGAGAGGTCGAGACCCGTGATCTTGAGACCCGAGAGTCCAAAGATCGGGAGGGTCACGTACGCCGTATCCTCCGCATTTATGTAGTACACGCCGATGGAGAGGGTGGCGTTGCCCGTGCTCTTATTGACCTGCGAGATCTCGAGCATGAGCTCGGTCTGCTTGCTGTGCTTGAGGTTGATAAACATCTCCATATGGATACGGAGATTGAGCTCGGTCTTGACCGTGCTGTTATCCACCGTCAAGGTCGCGACGTCCTTCTCCTCGAGTCCGAGCAGAGAGCCCAAGAGATCGTTGAGCCCGATGGGGAGCGTCTCTTCGCCGCCCGAGAGCGCAAAGTCGATCGTGGTCGCGAAACGGATCTCCATCTCGTTTGCAAGGGGATAATTCTCATATCCCTCGACCTTGGAAGCGAAGTCGTAGGTGGAACTGAAGGAGGCGTACTGCGTCGCATTCTGCTTGACGACGGACTGCGCCTTAAAGCCTGTCAAGGCGACGGAGACGTCGTACTTCCCTTCCTCCTTGCTCGCGATCTTGACAAAGGTATCCTGCATACCGCCCGCCGTCGTAGCGTGGAGCTCGGCGCGGAGGTAAGCGAGATTTTCGTCGCACAGGAAAGTCTTGTATCCGAGCATCAGCAAGAGATTATTATAGACGTTCGGATTGAGGACGATCATACTCATCTTGTTGCCGATCTGTACGGCGGAAATGATACTGTCCATATAGGGGAGATACTTCGAGAAGGGGATGCTCTGCGAGCTGTTATCGGGCACCGAGGCATTCTCCGTGCAGTTGCAGGTGCACTCCTCCGCGCAGATCAAGACGCCGTCTCTGTAGCAACCGTGATTATCGATACAAGCCTGATCGGTACAGCCGCACTTCAGAGCGCAGTGCGAGCAGCTGCACGGGAGACGTCTCTTTACCTGATAGGGGAGACCCGTATCGGGATCGATGATGGGCTCGCCCGTCGCAGGATCGATGACGTCCGCCATATAGTACTCGGTGCTGTTCCTGTACTGGCAGTATTGGTCAAATCGGCACTCGCCCGCCTCTTGGCAGAACGAACTGTTACACGCGCGGCAGAGCAGTACGCCCGATGCGCCGTAGCAGCTCCCTCTCGCGATACAGCCGCTATTGGTACAGCCGCATTCGAGGTAACTGCACTTACACGAGCAGGTATCGCCGTTACAGATGCGGACGCCGTCTTTATAGCAACCGCCGTTCAGGAGACAGGTCTCATCGGTACAGCCGCAGGAGAGTACGCAGTGCGAGCAGGTGCAGTCTGTGCCCTTACAACGCACGACCCTCTTATTATTTTCCTCTTTGATACAGCCGTGTGCGAGCACGCACTCGGGGTTCGTACAGCCGCAAGCGAGCTTCTCCTCGCCGAGCGAAGAGTAGTTGCTGTCCTGTCCGCCGATCTCAAAGAGGTCGAGGACGGGGGTGACGAGGTCAAGCTCGAGCTTAAAGTTGCCGAGGTGATAATGGGTGAGATCGACGTAGAGATAGCTCTTATTGCCCTCGCCCATACCCTTATAGTAGAGATAGATCGGGGACTTGCCCTCGATGGCGAGGGTAAAGAGTGCCTCGGCGAGATAGGGATCGTTCGCGACGATCTTGATCTCCGCCTTGAGAGAGACGGTCTCGTCGATGCCGTTCTGCATCCTGAGGATACCCACGACCTGATCGATGACAGAGCCCAGCCCGACCGTCCTATTGCCAAAGAGCTCGTAGCCTCCCGCGAGAGAGGAGCCCGTGGACTCAAAGTCGGTCTCGATCATAAGGGTAGTGGTCAGATAGAAGATCTGCTCCTGCCAATCGGCGTAGTTCGCGAGATCGAGGCTGCTATTCGCCGTGACATCGCCCGTCTTGTAATTATAGACGTAGGTCTTTTCTCTCGCCTGGTCGTAGAGAGTCGGCGTCTCGCCCTGCGGGATGGTAAAGACGAGATCTCTCACCGAGAGAGACACGTCGAGGCTCTGCTTCGCCGCATAGTCGGTATAGACGTTGCCCTTATAGTCGAGGAAGATGGACTCGTCCTCTACAGACTCTATCGCATAGCTCTTAAACTCGGGCACGTCACTCTCGCCGCTGTAGTCGCGGACAAAGATGATCTTGCGGAGAGTATCCACCGTGACCCCCTCGACCTGCAAGGTGGTATTTTCCACAGCGGAGACCCATTTATTCTCCACAGCGCGTGCGCTATCCGTAAAGAAATATGCGTAGTATCCGTTACCGCCGAGCGCCGCGACAGCCTCCTTCTTCACGGTGATGCCGCCCCCGTTCGAGGCTTGGACGAAATCGGCAAGCTCCAAGCTGCCCGACACCTTCGCCGCATCCACCTCTTCAAAGACGAGGGTGCTGAGGCTCGTGTAGCTGTTATTATCCTTCCCTTTGAGGAGCTCCGCGTCGATGGGGAGACGCAGATGGTTCGTGGTGATCTTGACGCTCTTAATATTCTCGGCGACAAGTCCCGCTACCTCCTTGGCGTCGGCGCTACCGCTGATATTGCAGATCGCGTCGCCCGCCTTGAGGCTGCCGTCCTCCATCGTGAATACGACGTGGTAGGAGCCCGTCGCGAACTTGCCCGACGGGATGGAGAAACTGCCGTCCGTGATCTCGAGCATCTCATTCCAGACGTTGGGGTCGGTAAAGATATACTCTCTCTTGAGCTCGCTGACGTTGAAGGGGATCTCGACGGAGGAGCCGCCGATCGATGCGGAGAGCAGATAGTCGCCCTCCATACCCTTGAAGGCGCCGCCGTTATAGACCTCGATGTACGCCTCGGATTCGGAGATCTTCTTTGCTCTCGCAAAGCTGTCTCTGCCGTAGATCACGTAGCTCTCGGGCTTAAAGTCGCCCGCCGTCTCGAGGTCGAACTCGATCTCGCCCTGCAAGAGATTCACCTTGAGGGTGGTCTCGTCGATCAGGAGGGAGATATTATTGAATTCCGGACTGATCATCGCGAGGATGCCGCCCATAAAGTTCTCGCTGAGGTGCAGAGCGATCCAACCGTTACCGATGGTCGCACCGCCGATCAGGCGCACGATGGAGGCGACGCTGCCGTCCGACTCCGCCGCCGCGACCTCGACCTCGTCCTGACCTCTCCAATAGCTGATCGCGCTGTCCAGACGGATACGCGTCGCGGGGAGAGTCACGTAGGGGAAGCGAGCGGGATTGAGATTCAGATAAATATACGTCCCGTCATAGTAGATCGTCATGATCTCATCGTAGTCGATCGAATTGATCTTTTCCTCTATCTTGAGATATGCCTCGATATCGGAGAGCGAGAGCGTCTCAAAGTCGAGATTCTTCAAGTATCCGCGGAGAGTCACGCGATAGGTGCCGTTCAGCGAGGAGTCGATACCGAGATTGATGAGGACGTTGCCCAGCATATCGCGGAAGGTGTCGCCGAAGGTAAAGAGGGCGCCGTCGGGATCAAAGATCTCGCTATTCTGCGAGGAGGAGATCGTCGTGTCACCCGAAGCGTTCACGGTGATCTCGGCAGTCAGCGAGGCATAGGCGGAGCCGATATTCATGAGATCGCTGTAGTCATCCGCCTTGATCGCCGTCACGTCTGCGTCTCTTTCCTCGTCGTGCACGACCTCTACGTGCGTGCGCATTACATTATACTCGTGGAGAGAGGCGAGGAGATCAGCCTGTCCGATACCGATATTGAAATTGCCGATACGGAGATCGACGTCGATGCCCTTGCCTTCCTCGCCCTTCATACCGAGCGTCGCGCCGATATAGACGGTCTCGCTGTCCTTCTTGCCGAGGTAAGCGGCGATATCCACGCTCGGAGCGTTCAGGCTCATGCCGAGGAATTCCTCGATGACCTTCACGGAGTTGCGATTCAGTCCGATCATAAACTCGTCGAACTTAAAGGTGATATTGCCGAGGAGACCCATCAAGAGGGAGATCGTGCGCTTGCCGCCCTTAGTGTAGGCGTCGTGCGATGCGACCTTCAGGGAGAAGGAAGTCACGCCGCCCTCGGTGATCAGATAGACGGTATAGTAGTTCTCGCCGTCCTTGACGAGATCTCTGACCTCTTTGGTCTCCGCCATCGCGACGATGCTGTTGACGTAGCGATGATTGATATTATCGCTGACGTAGGAGAAGGTAAAGTACTTATCGAGTTCCTCCGTCCCGATCTCGGTCTTATGCTTGGTGACGTCGTTCACGAGGATCGCGCTCGTGACCTCGTAGCCCTTCAAGGCGACGAGGAAGTCGGGGCTTTCGTCCTCGATATAGTGATACATCCTGCCGATCGTGACCACTTCGGGGAGATCGAGGGTGTAGGAGACCTCGTAGGTCTTGGTCTCGAGATCCTCCTCTTCGCCCATCGCGATATAGTCCTCCTCGGTAAAGGAGAGGAGAGACTTGAGATCCACCTTCATCGGGGGCGCGCTCTTTATGATACCGAGATTCACGTAGGCGATGCCGTCCTCGAGATAGAGGGAGAGGAAGGTCCTGTTATTCGTGAGGTCGATGATCTCGACGAGCGCCTGCGCCGTCTCGAGCACTTCCTGCACGTTGAGGGTCTTGCCCGCGAGTACGCCCGTGATATCGACGGCGCCGAGAGAGACGTTTGCCGCGATCTTATAGCCGAGCTTGACGGGTCCTTCGATGAATGCGAGCTCAAAGTCGCTCTGCGCGCCGAGGAGCGCGGATACCGTCCTGCCGAGGTCGATGACCGCCTCCTGCGTGGCGATATTCATCTCGCCCGAGAGCGAGATATTGACGTAGCTCTTGAGGTTCATCCTGATATAGTCTTGGAGTGAACCGACGATCGCCTGCGAGGGGACTTCGAGGAGATTCTTATTGAGATCCACCTTGATATTGTCCGCCGTGAGTCTGAGATGCGAGCGGCTCGCGCCGAGATCGATCTCCGCATTGATGGAGATATCGGTATTCGCGTCCACCTTGAAGCCCACGAGCACCGTACCGACGTTATTTAAAACGTCGATATCAAGATCCTGCCCGAGGGCGACGAGAAGCGTCGTGATCAAGGAGGGTTTCGCCTCGATCTGCACGCCCGCGGACTCGGAGATCGTCACGCTCGTAAAGTGGGCGAGGATGCCGTAGATGCGCTCGGACAAGGTGATATTCGAGCCAAAGAGCTCCGCCGCCTTTTCCTTATTATGACAGCTGCCGCCTGAGCAGTTCTTACACGCCTCGTAACAACTGCCGCGGAGGAGACAGATCGGATCGGTACAGCCGCAGGAGAGCGGGGTCGCGTCCGTCGTGATATAGTGGCAGGTGCCGTCGCAGTTATAGGTGCAGATCGGAGTGCAGGAGCCGTACGCGACGCAGACGGGATCGGAGCAACCGCAGGAAAGGGTCGCCGAGCTCGCCGCCGCCGCACTCTCGTGATGGGTGCAGGTGCAACCGCCGCCGCACTTCGTGCCGTCGCAGACCCCTGCCTTGGAGCACTCGCCGCAGTTACAGCCGCACTCGTAGAGGGCGCATTCACAGCCGCAGTTCACCCCGTCGCAGATCCTGACACCGTACTCGTCGTAACAGCTGCCGTTGTCGATACAGAGGACGTTCTTGCACTTGTGATTTTCTCCGCATCCGCAGTCGAGATCGGGCTGTGCCTCGGTATAGAAGTCAAAGATAGACACATTCTCAAAGTAGGTGCCCTGCACGCCGAGGATGGGGATATTGATGTATAGGGTCGGGCTGTCCTCTTCGCCGTCGTAGTAGAAGAAGGCGAGGAGCTTATCTCCGAGCGCCGTGCTCTCGGTGACAGTCAGCATGAGCTGGGTCTTGCGGAGATCGTTGAGATCGAGCGCCGCCTTGACGCCGAAGTTGATCAGGGTGTCCTGCGTCCAGTTGCTCGTATCCACGATGACCTGCATCAAGGTATCGATGCCGGGGAAGAGTCCGTTCAGCATGGGTCCGAGCTCGACGTTGGTATCCTCGGGATGGATCTCGAGATGGAGGTCGGTCTGGACGGTTATCTTCTGCAATTTATCAAAGGTCTGATATGTCGCAAAGTCCGCTTCGAGAGGCTCGCTCGTCACGGGATCGACCTTGCCCTGCGCGTCATAGACGGTAAAGGTGCTCTTGCCGCTCTTCAGCTCGATACCGCCAAAGGAGATGCCGAGAGAAGAGGTCTCGCCCGTATAGGCGCCGTCTTTGTACTGTTCGATCACGATATCGGCACGCAGCGCGAGGTGGGCGAGGAAGCTTTCGGTCTCACCCGTGTACATCGCGTACTCCGTTTCGGCGAGCAAAGAGTCCGCCTCTCCGTAGAAGCTGATCTCCCAAGCATAGTCGGTCAAGGCGTCGAGCTTTGCATTCGCGTCGGTAAAGGTGACCTTGCCCTCCTCGATCGTCATATAGTCGGCGATCTCCGCCCCCGTCAAGGTGACGGTCTCATAATCGCCGCCGAGATCGTGCTTGCCCTTCATGACGACCTTCTTGACGGTCTCCGGGGTGAACTCGACGGTCTCCGGCGGGAACTCGACGGTCTTATTTCTCGTGATGTAGTTGACCGCAAAGTCCACGCTGATACGCGGGACGTCCACGTCGCTGATCGTATTGCCCGAGAAGACGTAGAAGATCGTGGAGAGGAAGCTATTGGTCGTGATGAAGGAGAGCCCCGCCGGGGTGATCTTCATCTTTGCGAAAGCCTCCGCATACTTATCACTGCGGTAGGTATGGCACGCGCCGTTGCAATACTCGCAGCCGGCGGGACACACGCCCGCGCGGATATGAGCGGGATCGGTGCAATAGCAGGCGAGGACGTTATTGTGGCACTTGCAGGAATCGGTGGTCAAGGGACCCGACGCGAGCTCGAAATAGAACTCGTACGTGCCCGAAGAGGTTTCGATCGTGATATTCCAGCCGTAGCCCTCGAGCGCGAGGATATTATCATTGGTATCATTGATGGCGACCACGCCGTCCACGATGGTCATATATGACTTCCAATCGTCGCCGGGAAGGGTTTTTGGGGTGTGTACGCCGTCATCGAAGGTGACAGAGAGGATCTCGCTGACTTTGAGACCATCAAACTTCTTGACGACATTCTTATCGCAGTAGCAGATCGGCTTTACCTTGCCCGCCACCAAGCGATAGCACTTGATGCACCGACCGTGCTTGATGCACTCGGGATCCTTGCAGAAACAGCTGAAGTGATAGGTATCGGTGTAGCAGTCGCAGTTCTCGAGATCACATCCATCTCTGTGGATAGCGTCGATGGAGGCGATGATCGGGCGATGCGTCACGGGATCGACCACGAGATCATCCTCGGAGAGCTGGATACTGTCATCATCCGCGCGAACGTAGGCTTTGAGACCTGCGTCGTAGTACGCCTTGGTCTGATCCGCCGCGATGATGTAGGCATTTCTGTAGCCGATGATACAGCCCTTCTCCTTGCACTCGGGTTTATTACAGGCGCAAGGTGCGGGCAAGTGGCAGGTGCATTCGCATCCGCCGAGACAGTACATACCGTTCACACCGCAGCCGCCCACCGCCACGCAGTAGGGATCGGAGCAACCGCACGGGAGAGTACAATGCTCGCAGGAGCACTCTTCTCCGCAGAGGATACTGCCGTCCGCGGCGATGCAGCCGCCGTTCTCGGCGCAAGTCTTGCAGTTACAGCCGTCCTCGAGGGCGGTGCAAGCGCAGGAGCATTCCTTACCGTCGCAGGTACGTACGCCGTTCCGGTAGCAGGTACCTCTATTCTGACAGTCGGTGTCGGAACAGCCGCACAGCAAGGTGGAGCAGGAGCAGGTGCCCGCCTCGCAGATCTTATTGCCGTCTATATCGTAGCAACGCCCTGCCGCCACGCATTCTTCGTTCTTACAATGGCACCCCGGCACCGCACAGCAGGAGCACAAGCAGTCCTCCTCGCAGTGCTTGATCGCGCCCACGCAGCCGCGGCTGAAGTAGCATTCTTCGTTATCACAGCCGCAGGACAGGAGATGACATCCGCAGTCGGAGTCGCAGCGCTTGACGCCGTCTTGGTCGTAGCAACTGCCCATCGCGACGCAGACCTTATTGCGGCAGGTGCAGCCCGGGACCACACAATGGGTGCAATTGCAGTCATCACCGCACAGCTTGGTCACGATGCCATCTTTGAGACCGAAGCAGGAGCCGTTGGTCAAGCACGCCTCGCAATCACATCCGCAGTCGAGCGCGGAGGGATCGTCATTCACTACAGTCTCCTCTCCGCCGCCGATCAGCGAAGAGATATCGATCCCCGTCGCCTTGATACCGTACAAGCCGAGGAGGGGCGCGTCGATATAGATCGCCTCGTCGAGACCGACGTAGTAGCCGCGCACAAAGAGGCTCTCGTTATACTTCGTCGGGTCGGAAGGATCGGGCGAACTCATATACAGGTTGACAAGGAGCTCGCTTCTCGCGAGACGGCGGATATTGAAGGTGCCTTGGATCTCCAAGCGGAAGATCGCGTCCACCTTTTCGCTCTTGAGGTCAAAGCCGTCGCCGAAGATGTACATCATCAGACCGTCCATATTCAGCTGTTGCTCGAGGAAGTGGGCGTCGAGATAGAGCTCTGTCTTTACGCTGATATTCTCGAGGATCAAAGGCTCGTCCTCATCGTAGTCGAGGAGCGGAGTGAACGCCGTCACGTTCTGGGTGATATCGGGACGGATATTCACGTTCATAAATCCGCAGTTCTCCAGCGCAAGTGAGCCCCTGATATAGCCCGCGGGCGCGCTCGCAGAGGCGACCTGATAGAGGTTTTTGAAGTTGAAGTTAAAGTCAACGGAGTACTTCTTATCCACATCGGCGGGATGCTTCTGCAAGACCATCGTCGAGGTGTCGAAGGTGATGGGGAGCTCGAGCTTCAAGGAAGAAGCGAACTCGGAGAGCAGGATCTCCACAAACTTACTGTTGATGGTAAAGGTCGCGCTCGTATCCGTCTCGTTATCCGAGATCATGATGCTGTCCACGACGCGCGCAAGGAGAGCGACGTACTTCGCCGCCGCAGAGGAGGCGAGATCAACGCCCATCGCACCCGCCGCTTCGCTGACTTCGTCGCCCTTCGCCGAGGGGAAGAGCTCCGAGATAAAGGAAGTATCCACTCCCTTGATCAGGAATTTCTGCACGTCGAACCACGGGAGAGAGATATAGATCTCACCGCGGATCACGTCCATATACGCCTGGAGGATATAGTTGCCGTTCCAGAGGATATCGATACGCAGTTCGCTCCTCTTGAGCTCCTCCACGCAGATATTCATCTGTACCACGATCTGCAGATCGCCCTTGAGCCCCTCAAAGGTAACGGGGATCTCGACCCCTTCTGCGATGGAGCGGATCAGACCGCCGATATCGTAGACGCCGTCGGGGAGATCGTACTCGATGACGCCCGAAGCCTTGACGTAGAGGAACTCGTAGTCCTCGAGGGTATTGTACTGCGACTTATCGAAGTCGATCTCCCTCTTTACGAGCTCAAAGGAGTAATCCTTCAAGGCGATGGAGAAGGTATTGTCGGGCGCTTCCGCGGTATTCTTGATCGCGGTGGAGAGACCGATCTCTCTATTGAGAAGATCCGCATAGATCTCCAAGTACTGCATATCGCCGAGGGTGATCGTACTGCCGAGCATATACTCGGAGAAGTCCTCGATCACGGTGCGCGCCGCATTCAAGGCGATCCTGCCCGTCGAGGAGAAGTACAGATTATCGATGACCGAGAAGGCGAGCTCGATGACGCTATTCGGCTTCTCCGCTTCCGCGGCGGCGACTGCCTCCGAGCCCACCACGCCGTAGATCGCGTCGGAGATGGTCTTCGGGAGATTGTGGATCATCGCGGTCGTACTATCGCCGAGGAGTTTCTCGAGATTGACGTTAAAGGTCATATTGAAAGTATCGTCCACTATGGGGAGATTGACGATGAGATCGTACTCTCCGCCGTAGTACACGGTGACCCATTCGGTGTCCTTGCCATCCTTTCGATTGGTGATCTCGAGGAGGATCTCGGAACGATTCAGATCCGCAAAGTCGATATTCGCCGCGACGTGCAGGAGCAGTTTGCCCTTGATGTCGTCGCTGAGATTGACGGGGAGCTCCGCCGTGGCGTTCCCTGTGCCGTAGCGGAAGAGATCGGCGATAAATCCGTTGATCAGGTAGTGTTCCGCCGTCGAACTCCTATTAAAGAGGGTGTCGATCTCGATCGTGAACTCGACGCCGATATTCCTGAGATCATTGAGATATCCGTAGTCCGAGGTATCCTCGAGCATCTCCTCGATCACGCCGCCCAAGACCACCTTCGGCTTGGTCACCGCAAGGGTGGCGGAGGTATGCGCGGGAGCGGAAGTCTCGTCCACACCGTGCAGGATCACCGTCGCGGATAAACCGTCGTCGAGATTTACGCGCGCGTTAAAGCTGACGTTGAGGGTCGCGTCGATATCGAGAGCCTTGAGCGCCGCGGCAAAGAGCGCCGTCTCCATCTTTGCGAGGATGCCGCGCGAAGTGTAGTAGATATTGAACGCCTCCTCGATGTCGCTGTCGAGGCTGCAGTAACGGCAGCTGCAACCGGTATATACGCCGCCGAGTCCGTTACGGCAGGGATGGGTGAGATCGGGATGGCTCGCCGCATTCACGCAAGCTTGATTTTCACAGCCGCAGATCAAGCCTCCCTCCGTTTCCGCCGCAGAAGGCGTACTCGTTTCCTCGGGGATCAGATCGGCGAGATTCATCGGGAGAGCCGCCTTGGGCATACCCAACGCGGAGAGGTCGAGATAGAGACAGCTATTGTAGAAGTATGCCTCCAAGAGTCTATTTTCACCGCCGTCCACCGTGCGGTCGAGGGTGATATGCGCGTAGAGATTTTTCAGCATCGAGCGGAACATCTCCTTCATCGTCATATCGCCGAGCACGGTCTCCGTCACCCCCTGCAGGGAGAAATTCAGAGACGCCGCGAAGGTATATACCGCCGTGGAGTGATCGGTCTTTACGATCAGAGAGTCGCTGTTTGCGTCCTCGAGCAGGAGATTCACGAGAGAGGCGATATCGATATTATTATCCTTATCGCTGTCGATGGTGAAGCTCATCGCGAGATCCAACGTCAAGGAACCCGCCTCGCTGATACTGACGTAGGTGCCGAGATTATTCTTGTAGGTCATCTTCTTATTCAGCTGGATATCGGGCTGATTTACGGTGACCTTAACGGAGGAATGCTTGGTGGTCTCAAACTCGAGATATGCCTCGAGGAACTTAGTCTCCTCCTTGTCGATAAAGAGTTTCAGAGAGGAAGTATCCTTCAGGGCGGGGAGAGAGAACTTCTCAAATCCCGCGAGGTTCAAGAGGACGTTCAGCGCCTGCTCCGCAAAGAGCGCCTGCACGCCGTAGAAGCGACTGCCGTCGTAGGGAACGGTGTCGTCGAGATAAGCGTCGTAGATATTGACGCCGAGGAGCATCGAGCCGATCAAGGAAGCGATGGAGGGTGAATTCTCAGAGCTATCCTCGGACTCTGCCGCGGAGGCACTCGACTTCGAGCCGAAGAGACCGAGGGACTCGATCTTTTCCACAAAGTTCACTTCGTCCACCTTGAGGCGCAGATCGAAGTAGGGGATCGAGATATACAGAGCGCCGTTCGGATCCTGCGTACCCACGTAATAGACAGTCAGGATCTCGCGATCCTCCGCCTCCTCATTCAGCTCCACGACGGTGACGGCGAGCTCGCTGTGCGCGAGATCGACGCTCTTCCCTTGGATCTTGACGCTTGCCTGCACGTCGAGTCTGTAATTCAGATCGGCGTCCTTCTCTGCGTAGAAATTGATATTACGGTTGTCAAAGAGTCCGCCGAGCACTCCTTCGAGGAGATCGCCGAGAGACTCGTCGAGATCAAGCTTGTAGCCCTTCGCCGCGGCGACCGCGAGATCAACGGAGAAGTCGAAATAGATCGAGCGGATATTGGAAGTATAGGTCTCACCCTTTCCGCTCTTGTCGATCCTATCCACGCTGCCGCCCGCCATATCGATATCGATATCGGTGATGGAGAGCTCGAGATAGGTGTCGTCCTTGAGAGCGACCTTCGCGCGGATCCCCTCCGAGCCGAACTCGAGATCGAGGAAGCCGCCGTAAGCGTTGATCGCAAAGTAATCGCCGATCAGCTCCTTGCCCTCGGCGAGCATATCCTCTGTGGGAACGAGGGTCCTAAGGAGGGTATCGCCCTTCTTGATCTCGATCTGCCGGATGGTGTGCCCTGTCAGGTTCAAGCCTTCCTTATAGGTAGAGGAAGCGACCTTTTTCTCCATCGAGAAGATCTCGGGATCCTTGCCGCCCGTCTTTACGATCGTGATGGTATAGGTGCCGAGCGGGAGCGACTCAAAGGTCGCGCCTCTCGCCCAGGCGATGGTCTGCGCCTTGACGTTCAGGTCAAAGAGGGCGCTCCAATCTCTCTCGCTGTAGAAGACGCCGCTGACCCCCTGTCCTTGATAACGGATCGCATGGACCTCGGCGTCTGCGAGATAGACGCTGTAGAGGTCGTGACGGTAAGCGTGCTTATAGGTAAAGGACTCCTTGTCGTTATCGTCATAGGTCAGGACTACGGTGTAGTCTCCCTCCGCAAAGGCGTTCATCGCGGGGGTATTGAGACTCGTGACGCCCTCCGCGGTGATCGGGAAATAGTTTTCATATCCGAGTGCGAGGAGAGCGGTATGCAGCACGTTGCCGCTGAGATTCAAGACAGCGGACTTTTCCTTGACGTGCAGTCTGATCACGCCCGAGAGCCGGGTCACGATCTCGGTGAGTTTCTTATAGAGGCTCTTGTCCTGTTGATCCGCCGCCGCGTCGTCCGTCTCCGCAGAGGAACTGCCGCCCGAGATCATCGAGCCGAGATCGAGCTCGAGCTCAAAGGGTTCGATGCCGAGCAAGGTCTCGAAGTTTAAGCCGAGTACGCCCTTGCCGTAATAGATACTGAACTGCTTGGTGTATTCCGTCCCGTGCTCGCCTTCATTGACGGAGTAGAGGACGATATAGATCTCGAGACCGTACAAGCTGTCCGCGCCCTCTGCGATATTCGCGATCGCGCTGACGGTGAGCTTATAGTGTCCTTTCAGCGAGTCGATGATGCCGATGCCCGCGTCAATATCCTTGAGGAGAGCGTCAAACGCCCAGGCGTTGCCGTCCTGATTGGACTGATTCTCTCCGAGGCCGTACGAGAGATCCGCCTCGAACTCGACCTTTGCCTGCAAGGAATCGATGGTGGAATAGGTATCCATTCTGCCAAAGACCGCGCTGTAGGGAGTGAAGAGGTCAACACCTTCCTTCTCCAATGTGACGTCGAAGTCTCCGAGACGGATATCTCCATTGAACTGCGGGATCAGCGAGGAGATGACCTTGATCTCGATGCCGCGCTCCACACCGCTCTCTGCGAAAGCGAGCTGCCCGAGGGTGATCGCCGTCTTGATCTCGGGGAGAGTGATCTCGATGCCTCCCATCAGGAAGAGCCTCGAGAGGATCTGCGAGGAGAGATCCAGAGCGAGAGCCTCGTCGGAGAGTGCGACGCGATCCACGAGCTTAAAGATATCTTCTGCACGGAAGCCTCCCACCGCCGCACCGCTCTCTGCGGCAGCGACCTCTCCCTGCGTTTCCTCACCGCCCACGAGAGAGGCGAGCAAGGCTTCGAGCGGGAGCACGTCCTCCACCTTCAAGCGGAGATTGAATGCGGGCACGACGATATAGATGCTGTCCACCTCGTCGAAGGTGTAATAGACCGCGAGAACGATCTCGTCCTCCGCATTATGGTCTCTGACGACGATGGTCGCCTGTAATTTTACGTTCGCGAGAGCATTCGCCGCGATCTGCCTGATAGAGGCGAGGTCAAAGGCATTCAGGTGGATCCCGTCCATCTTGAGCCCCGTGACGGCGACGTCCGCCGAAACGGAATAGTTGACGTTATGTTTCGCATCCGAGCGCAGGAGGAAGTTCAGCGCACCGAGATAGCCGCCCTCGGTCGATCCGAAGTATTCGTCGATGGGATCGCCGTTCTCGTCCTCGGTCACGCCGGTATTCGCCTGCACGCTGATCTTGCCGCTCAGGTGGAAAGCACCCGCGTCGGACATCGGCGCGGCGCCCACGGTGATGCCCGCTTCTCCCGCGATCTTTTCTCTCATGGAGTCGAGCTCCGTAAAGGACTTATCAAAGAAGAGCTCTGCGTCGGCGATCTCCACCGTCAGGTTGGATGCCTCGTTAAAGACCAGTCTCGCCGCGAGTCCATCCTCTCCGACCTCCACTCTGACCCCTTCCGTCGCGGGGAAGAGTCTGCCGAGATCCTTGTTCACAAGGGAGAGAACGAGTTTCAAGACACCGTCATCCGCCGAGATCACGAGATCATCGTCACGAGAGAAAGCGATGCCGAGGATGCCGCCCACGAGTCCGCCGATGCGCTCGGGTTCGACAGAGTCGGTCTCCGCCGCAGAGACGCCGCCCGTCGGGATCATGGGGAGCAGGAGATCCATCACGAGGTCGTACACCCCGATATTGCTCATCTTGATCGAGCTCTCCGCTCCGTAGGCAGTACCTGCGAGATAGAGAGCCTCTTGTGAGACTCCGCCCGTTTCCTCATTGGAATTGTAGTACAAGGAGAGCAGGCTGGAGGACTTATCGTAGAGATCGCCCTCTCCCGCCTTGGCATAGAAGGAGAGCCAGAGCTCCACGTCGGGATGCTCAAAGCCGTTGAGTGCGACGTTCGCCGCGATCTCGAGTCCGAGAGCGACCTCGACGCTGTCCTCCGCGCTATTATTGCCCACGACGACCTTCATCGACTCGCCGGGGATATTTTCCGAGATATAATCGGTCAGATACGCCGCATAGGTGCCGTCCATCACAAAGGCGATGTCCGCATCCATCGCAAAGCCCACCTTGAGCATCTGCCAATCGCGGTACTCCGAGACATCCTCGAGGAGTTCGCGCTGTCTGAAGTCGATCAAGAGATCGCCCACCTCCACCGAGAGATCGAATGCGACATCCTCGTCCTGCATACCCGTGATACCCACCACGGCGCCGAGATCTCTGACGTTCACCTTCGCGCTCATCACGAGCTCGGGGAAGACGATCTTGAGAGAGAGCATCGAGGCGATGGTCGCGAGAGCATTCCCCTTGGTGACCACGCCGATGAGACCCGTCGAACCGTCGAGGACGACGTAATCGATGATCTCATTCAGATAGTCGATGATGGTGACGGGATTATGCACAGAGCAGTGACAGCCCTCGTTGGGGACCTGTTCGCCGCTCGTTTCGTCGATATGATAACAGCTCCCTGCGATCTTGCAAACGCGGTTCATACAGCCGCACTCGAGATCGGGGAGATGGCAGGTACAGTCGCAGGAGGAGGTGCAAGTCAGATCCTCGAGAGAATGTCCGCAATACCCTGCCGCGAGACAGTCGGCGCAGGTACAGCCGCAGTCGAGAGCGCTCACACTCTCTGCGTTAGCCGTACTCGAAAAGACGTCGGGGAGGAGAGTCATGATGCCGGTACCCTCCACCTTGGTCTTAGGCGCGCCGATGATGGGGAGATCCACGTAGAGGATATCCTCGCCGCCGTCGTACATCAAGGTCGCGACCGCCTCGCCCTCGCCCGTCGTGATGACGAGACGCAGTTCGAGCGTTTCAAAGAAATTGAAGTCCAAGCGGACGATCAAGGTGCCTGCCGAGAGTTTCCCGCTCTCTCTGTCCTTCGCGGGGAAATCTGCGGAGAGATAGAGGGAGAGCGCGTCGATAAAGGCGGCGACCTCCTTGTTCAGATCAAAGAGATCCACGATGCTGTGCATGGTCTCGGATGCGTCAAAGTCGGTAAAGGTCGCGCTCTCGAGATCGAAGGTCGCGGTGACGCCCGCCGAGATGCTGTTGAACTTGATATCCTTGCCGGTGCCGATATTGACGTATTCCTCGCCAGGGGTATCGGTCGTAAAGACGAGGTGCTTCAGGTCGTTCCTTTCGCCGACGTTAAAGCCGAGACCGGTGATCCCCGCGGTCAGATCCGCGCCGTTCAGGATCGCACCGATATTCAGGCTCAAGCCATCGTTCAAACCCACGCCGACGTTGATCTCGTGCAGGATATTCGCGAGGTCAAAACCCGCATCGGGCATCAATACTTTGATCGCTTCGGAGAGGAGCGCGCCGGTAAAGACCACGCCGATACCTCTCTCGTTGAGGATCAGATCTGCGATCTTGCCGAGAGCGTCGGGAGAGGCGGTCGTATCCTCCTCCGCGAGAGCGATCGCCTCTGCCGAAGAGAGGAGATCCGCGAGAGGCACGCTGTAAGAGACCTTCCCCACGCCGAGCCACGGAGCGGTCAGATAGACCGTCTCGGTCGCCCCGTCGAAGTACACCATCAACATGAGTTTACGCGAGCCGGCGTCTGCATTATTGTAGAGCGCGAAGTAAACCTCCGAACCGGGGATCATATTCACGAGGGTATCGAGATCGTCAAAGTCCACTTCGGACATATCGACGTTCGCCTTGAGGTCAAAGGAGAGATCCCACTTGAGCTTATTCTCGACGCGTACGCCGAAGCCTACCTCTTTGACGAGCTCTCTGACGATGGCGGCGATTGCCGCGTCGCTGTCTGCGGCGCCCGCCTCGACGTTCAAGACCAGAGCGCCCGAGATCTCGGCGGAGAAGTCGGAGAGGATGGAGAGATCGAGATCGCGATACTCGTCTTTTTTCAATCCGAGATTTTTCTTATCAAACTTGACGCCCAGCTTACTGACATCGAGGCTGAGATAGTTCTCGTCGTCGTAGGCGATGGTCGCGCCGATGCCGAAGCCGTTCGCGAGTTTCACCTTGAGAGAAGGCGTCAGATGAGGCAGAGAGTCGCCGAGACCGTCCACGTTCATAAGGGTCAAGACTCTCGCGAGGCTGTCACGCACCAGCTTCACGACGATGCCTCCGTCGGTCAGATCGATGCGATCGAGGAGGGAGAGATAGTCCATCGGAGAGCTCCCCTCCGCCGCAGAGACAGAGGAGTGGCAGTCGCAGGTGCAGCCCGATTTGCACTTGGTGCCGTCGCAGAAGGCGGCGTTCAAGCAATCGGTGCACTCACAGCCGCAAGAGAGGGTGGAGACGAGGATGCGGAACTTGGGGATATTGAGACCGGTGAGTCCGCCGTCCGAGGCGAGCTGCATGAGTCCGCTCGCGTCCACGTAGAGATAGAGACCCTCGTAGTACAGGGTCGCAAGGATGCCGTTATCCTTCAAGATCTCGATCTTTGCGGTAAAGCTGCCGCCATCGGTAAAGAAGTAGTTCACACCCACTCTCGCACGGAAGTGTCCGCCGAAGTCCTCTTTGATATTGAGATTCAGCGCGGTATTCGCGAGGAGATTACCGATACTCGTATTCTCGAGATTTTCGCTCAAGGCGTCCATGAGATCGGTAAAGTCGTAGTTCATATTCGAGAGGTGATAATCGAGATCGATATCAAACTGCGCGTAGATCGCCTCCAACTCGGTGATGTCGCGATAGGTCGCGTTGGCGCCGACCAGGACGTTCTGCGGGATGATACTGCGTCTGACGAGAGACGCCGAGATATCGCCGACGTGGAGATCGATATAGGGGTTACGATAGCCGACGGCACCGTCGGTATTGGTATCCAAAGCGATGCGCGCTCCGATCTCGATCCCGCCTTCGGTGCGGATATACACCTTGCTCGAAGAGTCGAGGTCGATGACGCCGTCCGAGGCGCCCTTATTCAGGAGGAGAGAGAGGGTGGTCGCGAGCAGTCTGTCTGCGAGCTGGACCGAGATCTCGTCTCCGAGAGTGAGTCCGCCGAACATACCACCCACGATATCGAGGATCTGATCCATCGTCATCTCGGAGGATGCCGCGGCGGGCAGGCTCGCCATAGGTTCGGTCTCTGCGGCGAGTGCGCCTGCAAAGATATCCTCCAAACGCACACGATACATAAAGCGCGGGATGGTATCGCCGTCCTCGCTGATCGAGACGCCCGTCGCGTCCACAAAGATCGCGCTCTCTCCGCTGAGAGAGTCTCTGCCGTACCAGATGCTGATCAGGCGGTTGGCGGCAGACATATCGGAGGTAGAGGCGTTGGGTCTCTTATAGATATTGACGGCAAACTCGATATCGGTCAGGGTTATCTTGGTATTCTCGCCGTTCAGATAGTCGGAGATGGAGATGGGGTCAAAGAGGAGATTTGCGTCCACCTTGATATCCAGTCCGCCCGAGAGCGCCGCATCGTCCGCGGTCTTGACGCCGAGGACGCAGATCAGCTCGCCGATCATACCGCCGAGCGCGTCGCCGAGATTGAGCTCTTTCAAGTCGCCCGTGTCGCCCGCGACGGAGATCGTCGTGGAGAGCGAGACGGCGGAGAACTCCTCCAAAGTGGCATATCCCGTGGGATCAAAGCTATCCTTCGGGACGTTAAAGACAGGCTCGTAGCCGATGGACAGGCGATCCAGCGCGAGGCGCAGATGGGTCTCCTCCGAGAGTTTCACGTCGACGTCCGCATAGAGGCCGAATCCGCTCGCGAGCAGTCCGAGCTCGACGCGGATCTCTCTGATCGCGATATCGCCGCTACTCGGCTCACCCTTCAGGATGCCGTCGTGGATCGAAGCAAAGAGATAGAATTGATTTTCCGCCGACTTCAGATCGGAGGCGATCTCTTCTTCACGGAGCTCTGCGAGAGCTTTATTCGTTTCGAGAGCGGTTTCGAGTGTCTCGATCTCCTCGGTGATATTCTTGATCAGGCGCTCGTACTCATCCATATCGTTGAGCGTAGTCGCGGCATTATAGGCAGCCTCGTACTCCGCCTTGGTCGCTTTCTTTTCGTCAATGGTCGTCTCGAGATCCGAGATGGCATCCGTGAGTTTCTTGAGATCGCTGTCACTCTCCAATTTGGCAAGCTCCTTCTCGTATGCCGCCTTTGCCGTGGCGGTCATCGATCCGAGGATATTGCGGAGGAAGGCTCGATCCGCAGTCACCGCGATCGCCCTCTTGCCGTACGGACGCATCTCGAGAGTATTCGCGACCGCTTCGAGGATCTTTTGGACGAGTTTCAGAGTATCGAGTTCGACGTAGGTGCCGCCGCCCGCCGCAGAGACGCTGTAGGTGCCGTTTTGGACGATATTGGTGAGAGCCTCTTTATAGGTGCCGCCGGGCGCGAAAGTGTCGGTCAGGATCTCACGCATCTCCTCACCTGCAGAGCTGTTTTCATCCGCCGTGCCCAGCATAGACGCGATGGTCTCCACCGCAAAGCGCTTGATCACGGAGGCGAGATTGAGTCCTTCATAGACAAACTTCGGGAGCTTGCTCTCGGAGAAGTCCACATAGAGCGCACTGCGCGTACCGACGTAGTACACGGTGCCGATGCGTTTGTTGCCGCTGCTCAATCTCTCGTAGATCTCGACCTCTATGTAGTTATTCTCGTTCTTATTCCAGTCGAGGGTAGCGTTGATATCGAGCAGGAGTCCGATCGTGCCCTTTCCGAGGGTGAAGGTGCGCTCGCCGAATGCGCCGAGCGATTCGAGATCAAAGTATTCCTTGAGGAAACCGCCGATCAAGCTGTCCATCGTGACGGTGCGCTCGGAGGCGTTCTCGAGATCGAGTCTCAGCGTGAACTCGAGATTGGTCACGCCGAATCTCTTGTAGTCGTTAAACTCAGGGAAGACGATTGTTCCCACCGAGTTCGTATCGTCACCATAATAGACGTTGTCGATGCCGAGGTCGATCATAAAGTCCGTGCCGTAGCCGATGGTGGGCTCGATGCTGACGAGCTTTCCGTTGAGAAGGTTCAGCGTCACGTCGCAGGTGAACTGCTGGAAGCTGTAGTCCAAAATCGTATTGACGGATACGCCGAAAAGCGCCTGCATCAACGGCGTGAAGGAATAGGTATCGAGAGCACCCTTGAGCTCCTTTAGCTTGCCCATAAGCACGTTGATCGCGGCGTTGAAGTCCGTTCTGAGGACGATCTGCGTCGCGTCGCCCTTCACCGTCTTGGTCACGTCCTTGATCGCCTGGGTGAGTCCCAACAACTCCGTAAGCGTGGAATTAATCACAGGGAGCTCCTTATTCATCACGCTGTCGTAGATGGATGATGCGGAGGAGCCTACATTCGAGAGGATGGTCACGATGTCGTGGAGGCTGAACTCGTCCATATAGATCGTGACGGCGCCGTTTTCATTGGGGATATTTACGTAGAAAACACTGCCGTAATAATACAAGCCTAATACGAGCTCGCGCGTAAGAGAAGAATGTACTTCAAAAAACAACTCGGTCTTGGAATCGTCTCTGCGATCGTACTTGGTGGCAAACTCAGCGTACATATCGAAGGTATTACCGCTCTCCACTACGGTGATATTCTCCGATACGAACTTAAAGGCGATATTGTCGCTCGCGTCATCGACGTTGAGCGCTTCTTGGAGGTAGGTGAAAAACTCGGATACAGACGAATCCGACTTTTCACCTCCCGTAACGTCTATCTTTGTGGTCCCTCCACCTCCGGAAGAACCCCCGCCCTCTCCCGACGAATCGGGAGGATTGGATAAGATCGCGGACGACTGCGGCGCGCAAGCAAAGGCGACGAGCACGACCACGACACAAAGCAGTACGATAAGTAGCAATTTGGTGTGAAGATTTTTTGTCATAATTCCTCCAAGACCGCATTCTCTCACGCGTATATGTAGCGCGCAAGTGAAAATACAGCTATATTTTAACGCGTACGCATATAGAAGTCAATATTTATTAATTTTTCTTATTGGTTTTTTCCGCAAGCGCACGTCGCTCGCGCCGCGTCAATAATAAAAAAAAGCCCTTCCCCGCGAGGAGAAGGGCGTCGTTTACGAGAGATGATCACTGCATTTCATTGGATAAAAAGCTCTCGCAGAGCACGGCGATCGTTTTGCCCGAATAGGCGGATATTTCCGCATTTATCTTGCTGACGAAAGGAGAGGATTCGAGCTGCTCGTCGAGGCTCTTATCGAGGAGCTCGCCGTCCTCGGGGATCGTGATTTTCGCCATCAGGTAACGCTTGCGCATCAAGACGCCGTCTTTATACTTCTCATTCCCTTTTTCATCGAGGGAGATCAGGGTCAGGATGCCGCGGGAAGTCGTGTATTTACCGCTCTTGACGGTGTAGTCTCCGTTCTCGTCTTTGGAATAGGCGTAGCCGCCGCGCAGTTTGACGAGATCGCTCGAAGAGTCCATACGATAGACCCCCTCGAAGGAGTCGGAGTCCTCGTCAGCCTCGCGGAAAAGCTCTACGGCGTCTCCCGTAAAGAGCTTGCCATCGTAAACGTAGTACTGAGCACGCGGCGTCAGATACTGTGCGATCGTATCGAAAAAGTCGATCTTGCTCTGATCCGCCCCCTTCTCGATCAGCGACTTGCGATACACCTCCGTCACCGTGGCGGTGGCTTCCTCGTTGCAGACGACGATATAGGAGTCGGGAGTATCGGTATGCTCTACCGTGCCGATGATCGTAAAGTCGTTGTCACCAAAGGTGTACTCAAAGGTCGTAAAGTCGTCCTTGAAGGTCAGCGACGCGCCCATCGCGACGAAACTGTCCGTGCGGGCGTCATAAGTGTAACGGCGATAGGCTTCGTCCGCCTTGATCTTCGCCTTGCAGGCGAATGCGCCGATGGAAAGGGTCAATATCAATAATATGGTCAAAAGAATGCAAAAAAACTTTTTCATAGAGAATATTATATCACAAACCCGCACGCAATACAAGGATATTCGAGAACTACGGCTAAATGATGATTGTAAATCGAACGTGCGAATGTCAAACGGGACTTATTTCGGGTTCTCGACATAGCCGCGCGACAGAGCCGCGGAAGAACTAAGTAGCAAAACAAAAAAAGCCCCGACGTGTCGGAGCTTTGAGTGGTGCGCCCTCAGGGATTCGCGAAGAGCGAAGCGACGGAATAGTGAGCCTACAAGTCAGAGGAGGCTGTCCGCCTCTACGTTTAAATATCCATTGATAATCGCTCGTGCGATCCCAGCCGGGACTTGTCCCGGGTTCACGGCATAGCCACGTGACTGTGTCACGGAAGACCTGAGTGGCAAAGAAAAAAGCTCCGATCTCTCGGAGCTTTCGTGGTGCGCCCTCAGGGATTCGAACCCGGGACCCACTGATTAAGAGTCAGTTGCTCTACCAGCTGAGCTAAGGGCGCATATTG
>CAMOTC010000005.1 GCA_946625545.1 uncultured Clostridia bacterium
CAGAAAGGCAAGAAAGAGCGCTACGGTTAATACCACGAGGAGGCTCGCAAATAAGCTCGTCAGGGCAGTATCCGTCAGACGATAAAAGAGGAGAAATGCGAGTAGAAACAGAAGTAGAGATATAGCGACTTTGTCTATGGTCTTTCCCATATCCCGATTTTTGCCCTAGAAATCACCATTTAGTCGGATAACGATTGAATTTCGATGAGGAAAGTATTATAATAATCCTATGATATGTATCTTCGGAGGGGCATTCGATCCCCCGCATAAAGAACACATTCGCATCGCGAAGGAGATCAAAGAGGAGTTCGGTTTTTCCGAGGTCGTTTTTTTGCCTTCGGGCAATTCTCCGCATAAGAGCTTAGAGACTCCCTATGATGTCCGCATCTCGATGTTGTCCGTTGCGATCAACGGCGCTTTTCCGATCGATCTGACGGAAGGGACGCTCACGGAACGAGCCTATTCCTACAAGGTGCTCCCTCTCCTCAAAGAGAAGTACGGAGAGATCGCCTTCCTGATCGGCGGAGACAGCCTATTCGCTTTGGATCGGTGGCGTTGTCCTGATGCGATACTGAAGATATGCCCTTTGATCGTCGTACCGCGCGGCGATGATGACTTGTCCGCACTCAGGTGTGCCGCAGACTCGTATATCGCGCGCTGGGGCGGGCGGATCCTTATCTCCGAGAAAGTGCGCGGAGAGAGCGTCTCCTCCTCGATGATCCGCGCAAAGGCGGAGCTTGAATTGGATATCCCCGAGGTGGATCCCTCCGTCCGAGAGATCATAGAAGGGTGCTCGCTGTATCGCCGCTATACCTCGATCGTTGAGAGGGTGCGCAGTATGCTGCGAGAAGGGCGCTGGCGCCATACTTGCGGCGTCGTCCTCGCAGGATTAAAGATCAATGAGCGCATCGGTTTACCTTTTGAGAAGGTATTTCTCGGATGTCTCCTTCACGATTGTATGAAGCACACCGACCGCATCAATCCCGGGGTGCCTGAGGACGTGATCGGGACAAAGGTACTGCACGCCTTTAACGGCGCAGAGGAGGCTCGCCTCGCTTTCAAGATAGAGGACGAGGAGATTCTGGACGCGATCCGATATCATACGACGGCGCGAGGAGGGATGACTACCCTTGATAAACTCGTCTATACTGCCGATATGGTGGAGGAATATACTAGGGACTTTGAGGGAGTGGAACACTTGCGCGAGACGGCGTATCGCGATCTCGACGAAGGATTCCGCCTCTGCTTGGAGAGTTGCTATCAGTCGCTGATCGAGCGGGGGATATCCATCTACCACCTGACGATGGACGCATATAACGAATATTGCAAAAAGGAGTGATAAATATGACTAAGGAGCAATTGATCTCCGAGATCACCAAGATCTTGGTGGATAAGAAATGTCGCAACGTGCTCTCGATCGACGTCTCCGCTAAAACCGACGTTACCGAGGCTTATATCGTCTGCTCTGCCAAAAATCCGCCGCAGGCAAAGGCTGCTTACGAGGAGATCTGCGCGATCATGGAGGCGCAGGGGGAGTACACCTACGGCGTTGACGGTTTGCGCGAAGGGCGCTGGATCGTGATGGACTACGATAAGGTCATCGTTCATATCTTCCATACGAGCGTGCGCGATCTCTATCGCTTCGAGGAGCTTTGGGGAGATGCGGACGGTAAAAATATTACCCGCTTCGATATCGAATAATCCTCTTTGAACTGCACATACTGCCCATATGAATATGCTTACCATTATATCGGCAGTACTCATTTCCGCGATCTCACCCATCGCAGTCCCCGATCTTCCCGGCATTAAAGATGCCCGTGCGATCGCTCTCGACGACCAATATATCGTCGCCGTCATTCCCGACGCTTACGCGGGATTGGACGCAAAGTCCGACGCCCTCCGCACTGCGACGGAGATTCTCGGAGAAGAGTGGGATGCCGAAGTCTTTCTGACAGAAGATCTCATGACCTATATGTCACTTGCCCGCATAGAGAAAAGGGGAGCGGACGAGTACGAGAGGAAGAGCCTCGCCGCTCGATTGAATAAGATACACGCTTATTGCTATGCTTCCGAGAAGGTCGGATAGCGCCGCCGCTCATTGAGCGGCTTTTTTTATAGAAACAATCCTTGCGAAAAGCGCTTTCCGCAGGTATAATGATAGAAGGAGTCAATATGCCTTTTTTGCCCATTACTGCGCAAGAGGTCGAGGGTCCTCTCGACTTTATCATCGTTACTGCGGATGCCTACGTGGATCATCCTTCTTTCGGTCATGCGATCATCTCGCGTTTGATCGAGGCGGATGGCTTCACCGTGGGGATCATTCCTCAACCGCAGAATGATGCCGACTATTTAAGATTCGGCTCGCCAAACGTTGCCTTCATGGTCTCGGGCGGCGTCGTGGACAGTATGGTGAATAATTACACCGTTGCAAAGAAGCGCCGTACCGCAGACGTCTATAGCGAGGGGGGAGAGTATGGCAGGCGTCCCGATCGCGCCGTTACGGTCTATACCCGTGCCCTCAAACGTCTTTTCCCCGATGTCCCCGTCGCGATCGGCGGGATCGAGGCGAGTCTCAGACGTTTTGCACATTACGACTATTGGGCGGATGACGTCCTTCCGTCTATCCTAGTCGATTCGGGTGCCGATCTCCTGATGTACGGTATGGGAGAGAGACCTCTCTGGGATATCCTTGCGCTCGTCAAAAAGGGTGTCCCGTTTCGCTCCATTCGAGACGTTCGCGGGACGTCCTATCTATCAAAATTTTCCGAGTTATCCGATAAAACGAAAGAAACGCTCCGCGTGAATGCTCGCTTTTGTCCCTCCTTTGAGGAGGTCTCTAACGATAAAGTGAAATATGCCAAGGCGTTCAAGATGCAGTCGGAGGAGAGCGACTACGTGACGGGTGTGATGCTCGTGCAGAAGCACGGTGATCGCTACGTCGTGCAGAATCCTCCCCAGCGCCCCTTATCGATCGAGGAGATGGATAGAGTGTACGCGCTCCCCTTTATGCGCGATTATCATCCATCGTACACGAAAGGCGTGCCCGCGATCCAAGAGGTGAAATACAGCATTTCCTCGGTGCGCGGGTGTTTCGGCGAATGCAGTTACTGCGCGCTGACCTATCACCAAGGGAGAAGGGTGCAAAATCGCTCCAAGGAGTCCATTCTGCGCGAGGCGAAAACGTTGATAAACGATCCCGATTTCAAGGGATATATCCACGACGTCGGCGGTCCCACAGCGGATTTTTACGGTGACGCCTGCGACAAGCAGGAGAAGTGCGGCGTGTGCAAAAATAAGCATTGTATCGGTTATCAACCTTGCAACAATCTGAAAGTGCATCACGAGGAATATCTCGATATTCTGCGTTCTCTCCGCGCGCTCCCGGGAGTAAAGAAGGTCTTTGTGCGAAGCGGTGTGAGATTTGACTACATACTCTACGATAAGGATCGCACCTTCTTCCGCGAGCTCCTCGAGCACCACGTCAGCGGACAGCTCAAGGTCGCGCCGGAGCATTGTTCGGAAAAGGTGCTCTCCTATATGAATAAGCCTTCGTTCTCGACCTACCTGCGATTTAAGAAGGAGTACGAAGAGATCAATCACGATCTCGGGAAGGAGCAGTATCTCGTCCCTTACTTTATCTCCTCGCACCCCGGCTCGACTTTGAATGACGCGATCGACCTCGCCGTCTATCTGCATTCCATACATTCCGTTCCCGAGCAGGTGCAGGACTTCTATCCCACTCCTTCGACAAAATCAACCTGTATGTATTATACGGGGCTGAATCCGGACGACCTCTCTCCCGTCTACGTCCCCAAGTCGCGAGAGGAAAAGAGAGAGCAACGCGCTCTCCTGCAATACGGCAAACCCGAGAACTACGATCTCGTCTATGCGGCGCTTATCAAAGCAGGGCGAACCGATCTGATCGGAAACGGTCCCGGCGCCCTGATCCGTCCGAGAAAAAGCACGCAGGGGAGTCCTTCGGGCCCTGTGCGTCACGACGGGAAAAAGGGGAAGAATCTCCTCTATCGCGGCGTGAAAAAACGGAAATAACCTTATCATTTGCATAATTTGATCCGTTCGGCAATATGAATAGTCGAGCGGATTTTTTTTGTTTGTTACAAGATGCGTTCGTTTTCGCCAAACGATAGGATTTTTCGACAAAAAATAGACCGTTCAAATACTGTATCGTATCCGAGGTAGCAGATGTTTGTCGTATTGAAGAGAAAAGAGATCATCAAAGCGTTGATCGTTGTCATCGTATTCGTTTCATGCGTCGTTTGTCTGAGTTTTACAGACGTAGACCGCACCGTATTTGCAAAGAGCGAGAGAAAGCTCCCGATCTATCGTGTGGATAACGGAGAGGACAAGACGATCGCGATCTCCTTCGATGCGGCGTGGGGCGCCGATAAGACGCGAAAGATCGTCGAGATACTGCAAGAAAGAGGGGTGAAAGCAACCTTTTTCCTCGTTGGCTTTTGGGTAGATGCCTATAAAGATGAGGTCGCCTTTCTCGCGGACAGCGGAATGGAGATCGGCAATCATAGCAAAAATCATCTCCATATGAATTCCCTTGCCGCCGCTAAGGTAAAAGAGGAGATAGAGTACGTCAACTTTGCCGTGAGAAATCTCACGGGGATCACCCCCAAGGTCTTTCGCGCACCCTTTGGCGAATACGACGACACGCTGATCGCCGCAGTGGAAGAGTGCGGGATGAAAGGGATACAGTGGGACGTGGACAGCTTGGACTGGAAGGGGATCTCGGCGGAGGAGATCGTGGATCGTGTGGTGAATAAAGTCAAGAGCGGATCCATAATACTCTGCCACAATAACAGCGACCACATTTTGGAGGCGCTCCCCGTGATCTTGGATGAACTGACCGCAAAGGGGTATAGATTCGTCGCGATGAGTGAGCTCGTCTATGCCGATAACTATACGATAGATGCACAAGGCGTGCAACATAAAAACAAATAGGGAGGAAATATGAACTACGAAGAAATGAATAATAACCGCGTGCTCTTGACGGGGAAAGTAACGGAAGAGGCGAGATTCAGCCACGAAGTATTCGGTGAAGGATTTTATGAGATCAAGCTGGAAGTGCCACGACTCTCGATGCAGACCGACGTCCTACCCGTGACCATCTCGGAGAGGCTCCTCAGCTGTCACGATGCCTCGGTGGGCGCGACTTTATCCATCATCGGACAATTCAGGAGCTATAATAAACTCGAGCAGGAACGCAGCCGACTGATGCTCACCGTCTTTGCGCGTGACGTATCGGAGTCGGATGACGAGCCAAATCCCAACGTGATCGAGCTCGAAGGATATATCTGCAAGCCCCCTCTATACAGGACCACTCCCTTTAAGCGGGAGATATGCGATATCCTCCTCGCGGTAAATCGCGCTTACAATAAGTCGGATTATATCCCTTGTATCGCTTGGGGGAGAAACGCCCGCTACGTCAATGGACTTTCTGTCGGAGACCGCATCGCCGTGCAAGGCAGGATACAGAGCAGAGAGTATCAAAAAATGGGGGAGGACGGCGTCCAGATCACAAAGACCGCTTACGAGGTCTCGATCAGCCGCGTGACCTCTGTCACGACCGAGGTCAAACAGGCGAATTAAAGAGAGTCGGAAGGGCAGAAGTTTTCGCTTATACTTTACAAAAAATCCAAACGATGGTATAATCTATACCATGGATAACGTCAGCGAAGTCGTCGAGAGATATGATAAAGTATTATCCGAGGTGCGGGGGATCTCTCCTCGCGCCACTCTCGTTCTCGCGTCAAAGATGGTTTCCCGCGAGGTTTTGGAAGGGCTCGCGGCGCGTCGCCCCGGTGTGATTTACGGAGAAAATCGCGTACAGGAGCTACTCTCCAAATATTTCCCCGCAGAAGGGCTCACTTGGCAGTTTATCGGCCGTTTGCAGACAAATAAAGTCAAGTATATCGTGGACAAGGTCTCCTTGATACAGTCGGTAGATTCCTTGCGCCTTGCCGAAGAGATCGAGCGCCGCTCGGCAAAGATCGGTAAGGTCATGAATGTCCTCGTGGAGGTCAATATCGGCGGAGAGGAGAGTAAGGGCGGCGTCCCCAAGGAGGAGCTTTTCCCCTTGATCGACGCTATTTCGGCGATGCCTCATCTGCGCCTTTCCGGACTGATGAGCGTCTTGCCCGCGACGGAGGAAGGGGAGCTGATCCCCTTGTATGACGAGTTATATGCTCTCTATAGAGAGGTCGCCGCGAAGGTGGGTGCAGGAGAGGACTTTATCCTCTCTGCCGGCATGAGCGGGGACTATGCGCTTGCCCTCTCTCACGGTAGTACAATGGTGCGTATCGGCAGTAAGGTTTTCGGCGCGAGACAGTATTGAACGTAGGAGGAAGGTATGAAGAATAATCGTGATTACAGAGATACGGACAGGAATGCGTCGAGATCCTTTGATCTCCCCGATGATCCCTTTGTAAGGCAGGGCGCGCCCGCAGACCGCGGCGGTTTTGATCCCCTGCGCAGACCTTATCCCGACAGGGCTCCCGCGAATGATCCCTTTCCTCGTTATGCACCGCGCGAGGATGCTCCCGTTTATCCCGATTATGCAGCGAATGGAAACGTAAACCTCTACACGCCGAAAAGCTATGCCGACGTGCAGAGTATGATCGATATCCTCCGCAGAAACGAGTCCATCATCGTAAATCTCGAAGGGATCGAGTCCGCCTCCGCACAGCGCATTTTGGACTTTCTCAGCGGCGCGGCGTATGCTCTCGGCGGCAGTATGAGGCGTTTGGATGAAAAGCGCCTTAACTTCCTGATCACTCCGCAGGGAATGGGAATCACCGATACGAATGGCAATCGCAATTATTGATTTCATCATCGTCGCCGTGCTTCTCACGGGCGATCTACTCAGCAAGCACTATGCCGCGAGCATTCTCCCTGAGATAGGGGGCTCGTACGAGGCGATCAAGGACGTCTTGACCTTCCGTTACAGCGAGAATACGGGTGCGGCTTTCGGGATGTTTGAGGATTCCCGCGTCTTTCTCTCCGGCTTCGTCGGGGTGGTGATCCTCGCGCTCCTCGCTTTTATGGTGTATCATATCGTCAAGAAAAAGTATAAGGAGAAGGGGGGCGTCTTTTTGCAGGTAGCGCTCGCTATGATCCTCGCGGGCGGTATCGGTAATCTCGTGGACCGTATCGCGCTGGGTTACGTGCGTGATTTTATCGAGTACACCATCGTCTATACTCTCTTTAAGAAAGATTTTGCTATATGCAATCTCGCCGACGTCTATCTGACGATCGGAGTCATACTCGTGATCATCTATCTGATCTACGCTATGGTGATCGAAGCGCGCAAGGAAAAAGAGAAAAAAGCCCTTGCCGCGCAAAGTGAAACGCCCACGACATCGCAAGAGGAGAGTGCCCCGCAGGACTCGGAAAAAGTGGGCGAAGATAACGAAGTAACGCCGAATGACGCAGGAGGCGAAGGGGATGAGTGAGGTATTTATATGCGATCAGGGAAACGTCCGCTTGGACGTTTTTCTTGCGGAAAAGCTGGATCGCACCCGTTCCGCCGTCCTCAAAGCCATCGAGGAGGGTAGGGTGCTCCTAAATGGCGCGATCCCCCAAAAAGCAGGTGTAAAACTCTCTGTCGGTGACGAGATCAAGGCAGACATCGGTGAGCCGCGCCCCATCTCTGCCTGTCCGCAGGATATCCCCATCGACATCCTCTATGAGGATGAGGATATCGTGGTAGTGAATAAGCCGCAAGGTATGGTCACCCATCCCGCTAGCGGTTCTCCCGATGGAACTCTCGTCAACGCATTACTATACAAGGTGTCCGATCTCAGCGGGATCAACGGAGAGATCCGTCCCGGTATCGTGCATCGATTGGATAAAGACACTTCGGGCGTCCTCGTCGTCGCGAAAAACGACGCTGCCCATCTCTCCCTATCGGAGCAGATCTCGACAAAGAAGGCGTTGCGCTATTATTACGCGATCGTCGTCGGGAATATCGCAAACGAGGAAGGGAAGGTGGATAAAGCGATCGCAAGGAGTAAGAGGGATCGTAAACAAATGGCGATCTCGGAGGATGGACGCGAAGCCGTCACCCTATATAAAGTGATCGAGCGAGTCAAAGGATATACCCTCGTGGAATGCGAGCTAAGGACGGGACGCACCCATCAGATCCGCGTGCATATGAAGAGCATCGGGCATCCCGTGCTCGGCGATCCCGTCTATGGCAAGGCAAGCCCCCTCGCGCCGCACGGACAGCTTTTGCACGCTCATAAATTGGTATTGTATCATCCTGTTTCGGGGGTAAAAATGACCTTTGAAGCGCCCGTAAACGAGGCTTTTGCCTCGGCGCTTTCCGCCCTCGGTTTTAGTAGTAAGATTTGATTTTACCGATCTTTGCACTCTAAGTGTGCGTCGGGTTTCACTATGATGGTTTTATAGTCGGAATAGTATACGAGCCCAACCTTTTTTGCAGGGTGGCGTCTGACGTTTTTTCTCTTGGTATAATCGATGGATACGGATAGATCCTCTCTCCGCTCGGAGTAATATGCCGCGATCTCTGCGGCGAAGAGAAGGACAGATTCGGGGATCTCCTTATTTTCCCCCGAGATAATGACGTGCGCTCCGTGAGATTTCGCGGCGTGCAGCCACAGATCGTTCTCCTTCCCGAGCTTAAAGGTGACGTACTCGTTCTGGATCCCGCCTTTTCCACAATAGATCAACCATCCGTCCTTTCGGAAAGTCATACAGCGGGACGTTTCGCTCTTGTTTTGCTTTTGTTTGATCGAGCGGATCAGCCCGGCAGCGCGCATCTCCTCCTCGGTGATCGTGAGATCCTGCACGCTCTCCGCCATCTTGATCTGCGCCGCGAGCTCTTCGTAGTAGAGCAGGTTATCTTGGTTTTGTTTCAGCATGGTGCGATTGATCAAGGCGCCGCGCTTGAGCTTTTGATAGCGTTTATACAGCTTCTGTGCGTACTCGTTTGGACGGAGAATGGGGTCTAGGGTGATCAGGCGCTCCTTATTTGCATAATAGTCATATACCGTGATCTCTTCATCACGCAGTCCGATCTTGTAGAGATTTGTTGTGATGAGCTCCGCGATGATGCGGATCTCTTCCGCCTTGCTCTCATCCTCGATCTTTTCCGAGATCACCTCGATGGAATTTTTCGCCTTCTTGATCGCGAGGTCCAAGGAGTGTTCAAGGGACTTTGCAGCGCTCTTGACGCGCGCTTCGCGGTCTGATGCCGAGTAGACGATATCCGCCGCTTGATTGATCCCCTCTGACTTTTCGGTCTCGGCAAAAGGATAATCGTAAGGGTAGTAGTCGGCAGGAAGTGCGGAGTGGCAAGGTGAATAATAGTCGGAATGATAGATGTCGGCAAATTTCCTCGCGACATCCGCTATCATCTCGGGTGAGGCGTTTTCTCCCGCATGGGAGAGGATGGTCTTTGCGGTGGGGAGTGACGCTCCCGCGATGCGTTTCACGAGGACGGTACGATATTCTTCGGGAGTGACGGCGGTCAGTTCTTTTGCAACACTTGCAGCGTCACCGATAAAGGGTTTATTTTGCTCGGGCGGGAGATAACGTGCGCCGACCATGATCTGCCGTTTTTGCTTTTCGTCGGGGATGAGTTTATGCAGGGCGTCGAGGATGCGTCTCTCCTTGTCGAGGAGGATCAGATTGCTGTATCGACCCATCAGTTCGCACACGAGATAAAATTCCTCGTCGTCAAACATCTCGTTTCTTGCGGAAAACTTGATCTCGATGATGCGATCGCCGGCGATAGTCCCGATCCCTCTTATGACCGCCGCACCGATATGTTTGCGCAGGATCATCAAAAGGGGCGGGGCGGCGTAAGGGTTTTCTTTCTTTACAGTGGTCAAATGGATGCGCGGACTATTTGCATTCGCGCTGATCACGAGGAGGAGATTCGTGCGGCCGTTATAGACGCTGACGGTGATCTCGTCCTTCTCGGGCTGACAGATCCTTCTTATTTTACCGCCTGCGAGCTTATCGTTCAGCTCGGATGCGACGGCGTTTAGCGTGACGTAATCGTTGGGCATATATGGATTTTATCACAACAACCTCAATATTATCAAGATAATAAAATAAAAATACTTGCAAGACTTATTTATTTATGTTATCATTTATTTTGCAATTCTATACGGAGGAATAATTATGAGCAAGAAAAACGTATTAAAAATATCCGTCAAAAACGGCAAAGAGACCAAAGAATTCGATCTCTCCTACGACTTGAAGACCTCTCCTCTGACCGAGGTGTATTCTTTCACCGTCGAGGGAGACCTTTGGAAGGTCTTTTCCGACAAAGCTTTTATCGAGAATAAAGGCAAGTTCAATATCGTCGGATTCAGAAAGGGTCATGCGCCGCGTTCCGTTATCGAGAATAATTACGGCAAGGACGTCTTCGTCGCCGATACCGAAGAGGTCTCGGTCAACGAGATCTACAATGCCCTTATGGATAGCAAGACCATCGACGCAGAGCGTCTCGCGATGCGTCCCGCTCTCGACGTCTCCCAGCTCGAGAACGGAAAGGTCGCTTTCTCTCTGACCGTTGCCTATCTCCCCGAAGTCGCAGAGCTCAAGTACAAGGGCTTGGATATCGAGCGGGTCAATCCCGACGTGGACGGCGCGGTGGAGCGTGAGATCGCCGCGGCGCGCGACAGGGCAGGATATTGGAACGTTGTGGAACGCGAGGCGAAGGAGGGCGATCAGCTCAATCTCGACTACAGCGGCTCGATCGACGGCGTAAAGTTTGACGGCGGCACTGCGGAGAAGCAGACGCTCATCCTCGGCAGCGGTAGCTTTATTCCCGGTTTCGAGGATCAGCTCATCGGGATCAAGGCGGGCGAGAGCAAGGACGTTGTCGTGAAGTTCCCCGAGGACTATCATGCGACCGATCTCGCAGGAAAAGAGGCTGTCTTTGCCTGCAAGGTGCATTCCGTCAGCGAAAAGGTGCTTCCCGAGCTGGATGACGACTTTGCAAAGGACGTCAGCGAGTTTGATACCTTTGACGCATATAAGGAGGATGTCCGTAAGAAGGCTGAGGATCGTGAGGTCAAGAACGCCGAGATCGCTACCTCCAACCGCATCATCGAGACCATCGTCGCGAATAACCCCATCGAGATGTCCGAGGCACTCATCGAAAACCGTGCCAATCGTATGCTCCAGGATATGAAGAATCGTATGGAGAGCCAGGGCATCCCCTTCGCTACCTATATGCAATATATCGGCAAGACCGAGGCGGATATGATCGAGGGCTATAAGGCTGAGGCGAAGGAGCGCGAGATCACCCGTTTCATCATGAATCAAATCGTCGAGAAGGAGAATATCCAAGTCACCCAGGCGGATTTCGACGCGGCGATCGAGGTCAGAGCCGCTTCCGCAGGCAAGAAGGCGGGCGATTACAGACGTACGATGGCGCAGGACGAGGCGGACTACATTCTCAATACATTGATGACCGACAAGATCATCAAATTCCTCTCTGACAACAATAACGTGAAGTAATATTATCCACTAACCTGTCAATAAAAATAAGAAGTGAGGTGCACAGTATGTTGAAAAAGGGAAGTATACCCATTCCTATGGTTATCGACCAAAACAACGGATCCGAGAGATCCTACGACATCTATTCCCGTCTTCTTGAGGATCGTATCATCTTCCTCAGCGGCGAAGTGGAGACCAACCTTGCTAATCTCGTGATCGCTCAGCTCATCTTCCTCGAGGCGAAGGATCCCAATAAAGATATCTATCTTTATATCAATAGCCCGGGCGGCTCTGTTACCGATGGTTTGGGCATCATCGACACGATGAATTACATCAAGTGCGACGTCAATACGATCTGTATCGGTATGGCGGCGAGCATGGGCGCGATGATCCTCTCTGCGGGTACGAAGGGCAAGAGATTTGCTCTCCCGAACTCCGAGGTCATGATCCATCAGGTCCTTGGCGGCACCCGTGGTCAGGCGACCGAGATCGAGATCTATACCAAGAACATTCTCAAGACGAAAGAGCGTATGAATAGAATGCTCGCAGAGAACTGCAATCAGCCCTACGAGAAGGTCTGCCAGGACACCGAGCGTGATAATTATCTCTCGGCGGAAGAGGCGCTCGAGTACGGCATCATCGATAAGATCTATTATAAGCGTTAAAAAGGTATCGGAGGCAGGATGTCAGTTAAAATCGAAGAACAAAACGTATGCTCCTTTTGTCAGAAGCGTTCCGGCGACGTCAAACAGATGATCGCCAGTAAGACCGGCGCATTCATTTGCAGTGAATGCGTACGTGTTTGCTATGACATTTTGCGCGGAGAGGATAAGCAGCCCGTCTATCAGGAGGACGCGCTTCCCACCCCGCGTGAGATCAAGGCGAAGCTTGACGAGTATATCGTCGGACAGGAGGAGGCGAAAAAGACGCTCTCGGTCGCGGTCTATAATCATTACAAGCGTATCAATAAAAAGATGGACCCGACGGACGGCGTTGTTCTCGAGAAGAGTAACGTTCTGCTTCTCGGTCCTACCGGTAGCGGTAAGACCCTCCTTGCAAAGACTCTTGCAGGGATCTTGAAAGTGCCTTTTGCCGTAGCGGACGCCACGACCTTGACCGAGGCGGGATATGTCGGCGAGGACGTCGAGAATATCCTCTTGAAACTCATTCAAGCGGCGAACTACGATATCAAGGCAGCCGAACGCGGGATCATCTATATCGATGAAATCGATAAGATCTCTCGTAAAGGTGAAAACGTCAGCATTACGCGCGACGTCAGCGGTGAAGGCGTCCAGCAGGCACTCCTCAAGATCATTGAGAGCACGGTGGCGAGCGTCCCGCCGCAGGGTGGCAGAAAGCACCCGCAGCAGGAATGTCTGCAGATCGACACGACGAATATTCTCTTTATCTGCGGAGGCGCCTTCGTTGGTTTAGACAAGATCGTCAATAAGAGAAAGGCGACGGCAGGTCTCGGCTTTGGCGCTGAGGTCTCCTCGCTCGCATCGTCGGGCTATGCCGATATGATCAAGGACGTACAGCCCGATGATCTCATCAAGTACGGCTTGATCCCCGAGTTTGTGGGCAGGGTGCCTATCGTCGTGGGACTCAACGCGCTGGACGAAAAGGCGCTTATCAAGATATTGACCGAGCCCAAGAACGCACTTACCAAGCAGTATAAAAAGCTTTTCGGATTTGACCACGTCGAGCTCGACTTTGAGAAGGAAGCGATCGACGAAGTCGCAAAGAGGGCGATCGATCTCAAGACGGGCGCTCGCGGCTTGCGCTGTATCCTCGAGGACGTGATGCTCGACATAATGTATAAAATCCCCGGTTCCAGCGACGTGGAGAAGGTCATCATCACTGCCGACTCCATCCGAAAGGTCGCACCGCCGACTGTGGTATATAAGCAAACGGCGTAATTATTTACGGAGTACCTAAGATGAACGAAAACGATGTCACTTTAAGCGAGCAAAACTCACTCAAAGACCTCTATCCCGTCCTTGTGGGATTTACCAAGGCGATCCTCCCCGATACCGACGTTGCGATCAATATCGATAAGGCGATCTTTATCGAGAAGTATGCGTCGATCTTTGTGCATGGGGCGACTTTTGCTACGACCGACAAGCTCCCTGACGGTACCTTGATCGGCACGATGGTCATGATCCACTATACCAAGGAGAAGGATAACGTCTATAGCGTCATCGGCAGGTCGCTGATGCGTGTGAGACTCTCCGAAGTGACTGTCTCGAATGATGTCTTTTATGCAAAACTCATTTCCTATCCCTACGAGAAGGACTGTGACGACGACACCATCGCCGTATATGCAAATCTTATCTCCGGATCGGTGAAAAGGCTCGCCTCGGGGGAGACTTCGGATAGACTATACTCCGAGATCCCGCCTTTCTATGTCGAGGATCCCGATCGTTGGATCAATTCCTTCGCTCCCGCTTTCAAAAACGTCGATACGAATCTGATCTTCTATACCGATAAACTCTCCGCTCGCCTCGAACATCTCGCGGTCTCTATCGGTGTACAGCTCGATCAGCATAAGATCAGGGAAGATATCGAAAAGAAGGTGCAGGAAAGCATTGAGAAAGGGCAACGCGAGTATTATCTACGTGAGGAGCTCAAAGTCATCAACGAGGAACTCTACGGCAGCGAGGATGAGCGCAATAAGTACGAGCTCGCCATCGAGGAGATGAATGCTCCCGCCGAAGTAAAGGAAAAACTCACGCGCGAACTCAATAAGATGCTGACCTTGCAAACGGGCAGTCCCGAGAGCTTCGTGTGTAAGAATTATATCGATACCGTGCTCGCTCTCCCTTGGGGCAAGTACAGCGAGGAAAATCGCGATATCAAACGTGCGCGTGAGATCCTCGACGCCGATCACTACGGCATCAAGGAGGTCAAGGACCGCATCATCGAGTATCTTGCCGTGCATAATCTCAGCGAAGGGAACGTCACGAATATCCTCTGTCTCGTCGGACCTCCCGGCGTGGGCAAGACCTCTATCGCGGCATCCATCGCTCGCGCCCTCGGCAGAGAATACGTACGCGCGAGTCTCGGCGGCGTACACGACGAAGCGGAGATCCGCGGTCATCGCAGGACGTATATCGGCTCGATGCCGGGTAGGATCATCGCAGGGATCAAGAAGGCGGGGACGGCAAATCCTCTCTTCCTTCTCGACGAGATCGACAAGCTCGGCGCCGACTATAAGGGAGATCCTTCCAATGCTCTCCTCGAAGTTCTCGATCCCGCGCAGAATTCCACCTATCAAGATCATTATATCGATCTGCCTTTTGACCTTTCTAAGGTCATGTTTATCACGACGGCAAATTCCTTGCAGACCATGTCTCGGCCTCTTCTCGATCGTATGGAGATCATCGAACTCGGGAGCTATATGCCCGAAGAGAAGCGTTTGATCGCCATCAATTTCCTTATTCCGAAGCAGATGGCGAATTATCATCTCACGACGGAACAGGTTGAGATCACGGACGATGCGATCGATAAAGTCATTCGTTTCTATACGCGTGAAGCGGGCGTGCGTCGTTTGGAGCAGTTGCTCTCCAAGGTTTTGCGCAAGGCGGCTGTCACCGTCGTGGAGAAGGGAGAGCGCGTGAAGGTGGACGTCTCCGACGTCGAGACCTATCTCGGGATCCCGAAGTATGCCGAATCTGATGCTCTATTGCAGGATCGCGTCGGCGTCGTCCACGGTCTCGCTTGGACGGAGAGCGGAGGCGAGCTGCTTGACGTGGAAGCGCTCCTTCTCGATGGAAAGGATAAAAAGATCGTGACGGGTAATCTCGGCAACGTGATGAAGGAGTCGGTCGAGATCGCTCTCTCCAATGCGCGTGAATACGCCGCTAAGGTGCTCGGAGAAAAGGTCGATCTCGCGGATAAAGATCTCCACGTGCATTTCCCCGAAGGAGCTGTGCCGAAAGACGGTCCCTCAGCCGGCTGCGCGATCTCTACGGCGATACTTTCCGCGCTGACGGGGAAGGCTGTTAAAGGCGATATCGCGCTCACGGGCGAGCTCTCTCTCGTCGGGCGGGTACTACCGATCGGCGGCGTAAAGGAGAAATGTCTCGCGGCACTCCGAAACGGTATCACCAAGATCATTCTCCCCGCGGAAAACCGTAAGGACGTCGCGGATATTCCCGATACCCTGCGCGATAAGATGCAGTTCACTTACGTTGAAAAGGTGGACGAAGTCTACAAGATGCTCCTGGCCTTATGATCATAAAGAACGCGGAATACGTCACGAGCATCGTCTCGAAAAAGCTTTTTGAAGGGGGCGCTCCCGAGATCGCGATCGCCGGTCGCTCAAACGTGGGTAAGAGCTCCTTTATCAATATGCTGACAGGGCGCAAAAAGCTCGCTCGCTCCTCCTCCGAGCCGGGCAGGACGCGTATGCTGAACTATTTTTCCGTAAACGGCGGTGAGTTTTATCTCGTCGATCTACCCGGATACGGTTACGCGAAAGTAACGGATAAAGAGCGCGACTCCTGGAAGGGGCTCATCGAGTTTTATTTGCAGAAGAGTGCGGGTCTGAAATTCGTCTTTTTGATCGTGGACGTTCGTCGCGAGCCTACCGATCTTGACCTTCAACTCGCGCAATACTTTGAGTATTACGAGATCCCCTACGTCCTCGTTGCGACCAAGGCGGATAAGCTCTCTCGCTCTGCCTGTAAAAACGCCGTTACCGCCATCGCGAAAGGATTTAATCAAGACCCCGAGAAGGTCCTCCTTGTCTCCTCTTTGAACGGTGCAGGCCGTGACGCGGTGCTCGCCGCGATCTCCGAGCGTATCTAAAGCACTTTTAGCCTCCTTTTTTCATATATTTCAGTAGTGAATATGAAAAGGAGGTTTTATTATGTCATTTTCTAATAACGTTCGTCCCGACCGTATGCCGGGACCTATCGTGGGGAATGCTGCAAACGGACTTTGCGAAAAGGTATGTATCGAAGTCAAGAAAGTCTTTGACGCCTGTATCAAGCAAGAAACGCTGAGCGATCAGACCCTCTCGCTCGAGAGTACCGTACCTGCCGACGTGCAGGAGCCTTTCACCTTTGTCAGCGCGAGGAGCTCCTCCTCTGTCGGTACGATCAGCAATCTCGTCGTGACGCCTACTACCGAGACGCCCGGCTGCAGCAGGGTGCAATGCTCCGTCGCGATCCCGATGCAGGTGAATTTTACCGATGCCGTCGGCGTGCAGGCTGTGGGCACGGGTACCTTCACTCTGCAACGTGACGTGATCCTGCGCGTCCCCGAGCCCTCTGTGATTCCGTATGAGATCGTCGCAGTCGTGAATGCGGTATCGGCGGAAGGGAGTTACAGCGGTGACGGACAGTTCAGCATCACCCTCTGCGTGACGGTCATCTTGAAGGTCGTGATGGACGTCGAGCTCTTGGTGCCTTCCTACGGCTATTGCTACATACCCCCTTGCCAGGAGTATCAGGAGGAGATCTGCGAAGGATTCTTCGATTTACCTCTCTTCCCGAGATAACAGGCCGAAAATAACCCGCGTTCGTATCAAAAACCTTGAAATCGCGCGCGGGTTATGCTACTATATATCCATGATATATTCGATCTCGGACCTTCACCTCGGTACGTCGGTGGACAAGCCTATGGACGTCTTCGGCAAGAAGTGGGAAGGGCATTTTGAAAAGATAAAGAAGGATTGGCTGGCAAAGGTCGGTGACGATGACGTCGTGCTCCTTGCCGGCGATCTTTCGTGGGCGATGACTCTCGACGAGGCGAAGGAGGACCTTCGCAAGATCGCAGAGCTCCCCGGTAAAAAAGTGCTTTTAAAGGGAAATCACGACTACTGGTGGCAGTCCTTGTCTAAGGTAAAGTCCATACTCCCCGAAGGGGTCTACATCTTGCAGAATGACGTGGTCCGTATCGGGAAATATCTCTTTTGCGGTAGCCGCGGCTGGGCGATGGAGCATCCGACCGAGGAGGATAAAAAGATCTTCGATCGTGAATTGATCCGTTTGGAGCTCTCCCTCTCTGCGATGAGCAAGCTGCGGGGAGAAGGGGACGTCGTTATCGGGATGACGCATTTCCCTCCATTTGATCTGACTTTTGAGCCTACTCCCGTCACGGAGCTCTTCCGCAAGTATGACGTCGAGACCGTCGTGTACGGGCACTTGCACGGTAACGTCTATGCCAAACGCAAGGTATATTTAGATAAGACGAACTACTTTTTGACCAGTTGCGACCTCGTCGATTTTGCTCTCGTAGAGATCGCCGATTGATCCCGCCACTTTTATCCATTGACTATCCACTTTGAGGGCTGATAGCGCCTCAAAAGCCGAAAACAGGGGATTTTTCCTCTGTTTTTCTTGTTATTTTTAGCATATAATAAAAGTTTCATCCACTGAGTAACCACCTAAAAACCACAATATATTGTGCTTTTATATCTATATAGAACACAATATATGCTTTTTTCAAATAATTATGAGAAATTTTAAAAAAATAGTGGACGAAAGTGGATAAAAGTGTTATTATATGTACAGGGAGGATTCCGTACTTGAGAGATATTATCGGCGGTACATATAAATATCAGATCGACTCTAAGGGTAGAGTTCGTATCCCCGCGAAGATCAAAGCGCTTCTCGGTGATAATCTTTGGATATGTATCGGCGATCAGGAGAACCTTGTCATCTACACCGAAGAGATGATGGATCAGATCTACGATAAGTACTCTCGTATGGAGGTAACAGATCCCGAATACAGCAAGCATCGTCTCATCTTTGCAAACTTGTATCCGTTCGTCCCCGATAATCAGGATCGTTATCAGATCCCGCAGAGCCTTCGCGAAGCATTCGGGCTCAAGGACGAAGCGGTCTTTGTCGGTATGGTCAATAAGCTCGAAGTGTGGCGCGAGGACGTCTATTTCGAGACGCTCGCGAGGGATAATCCCGATAGGCATATCCCGCGTTTTGCGAGGAAATAAATGAGCGAGTTTCGCCACGTGCCTGTGATGGCGAGCGAAGTCATCGCAGGGCTCGAGATCAAGCCGAATGGCAAATACCTCGACTGCACGCTCGGCGGTGGAGGGCACAGCTCTCTGATCCTCTCAAAGCTCGAGGGCGGTAAGCTCTATGCGGTGGATAAGGATCAAGACGCGATCGCCTTTGCAAAAAGCCGATTGGGTGAGCGTCCCATCTACATTCACAAGGACTTCAAGGACGCGATCGCAGCGTGGTCGGATGGCGAGCTTGACGGCATATTGATGGATCTCGGCGTTTCCTCCTACCAGTTGGATACGCCGTCAAGAGGATTCTCCTATCGCTTTGATGCTCCTTTGGATATGAGGATGGACTCGGATAGCACGCTGACGGCGCAAAAAGTGGTCAACAGCTATTCCCAGAGGGAGCTCACCGACGTCTTTTATAAGTATGGCGAAGAGCCCTTTGCGAAAAAGATCGCAGCGAATATCGTGAAGGAAAGGGAGAACGCCCCGATCGAGACGACTGCGGAGCTCGTCAGGATCATAGAAAAGAGCATTCCGCCCAAAGTCAGATACTCGGGATCGCATCCTGCAAAGCGTGTCTTTCAGGCGATCAGGATCGAGGTAAACGGAGAACTGTCCGGCCTCTATGAAGCGGTACTCGGAGCGATAAAGCTCTTAAAGCCGGGCGGGAGGATCGCAGTGATCACCTTCCATTCCTTGGAAGACAGGATCGTAAAGCAAGCCTTCAAGTACGCTGAGCTCGACTGCATCTGTCCGCCGCGTTCCCCGATATGCACTTGCGACAAAGTGAGCGAGGTGGAAATCATAACGAAAAAGCCCATTCTTCCGAGTGAAACGGAGATGGATGATAACCCGAGATCAAAGAGCGCGAAGCTCAGGATCGCAGAAAAAAAGGAATATATTAAAAAGGAGAGAATACAATGATGGTAAGCGAACGTGAAAGAAACGGATACAACGCAAACTACGATTATGACGTCAGACGTAATGATCGTTATTCTATTCGCTACGGCAACGAAATAAGTTACGAAGCTGATCGTAATCGCACGAGTCAGAGCTATCGTGATTCTCTCTATGATTCTCTCGAGAGACCCGCATCCAGGAGCCGCTTGGAGAGGGCAGACGAGAATAGATATGGATTCTACATGGCGAATATCGCCGCAGGAGAGAATAACTACGATAAGTTCTGGGATGCTAAGCACGCCGCAGAGAGCCAAAAGACGACAGCGCCCAAGAGTGAAAAGAGGCGTTTTGCTTTTATCTTGACCTACGTCATCATCGCGCTTGTCGCTGTGATCGCGGTCACTCTCGCCGTTGTAGGGACAGGCTCCGAGCCCGCCGTTGTTTCCAAGACCATCGAGAGTGAGACCGTGACGGCAACTGCGGAAGTAGGCGCCACCGTCGCTAGTGGTGCGGAAAGCGCGGCGGAGATCGACGAAGAAACGGCACTTCCGGGCGGAGAAAACTACATCATGCTCGCCAACGGCGAAGTATTTGAGGTGGTAATGCCCGAGCATACTGCACAAGCTGAAGAGGAAGAGAACAGTTTCGACAAGTTCTGCACTTGGTTGAACGGAGTATTCGGAGGCTGACAACTACTTGAATCTACAAACACAAATATCAATCAAAAGAAGGTTATTCGCGATTATGATGCTGATAACCTTCATTTTTTTTATCGTAGGGGGGAAGTTGATCTATTTACAGATCATCAAGGGACGCAGCTTGCAGGCAAAAGCGCTCGACCAATGGACGCGCGACGTCCCACTGACCGCCATTCGCGGGGATATCTTGGACTGTAACGGAGTACTTCTTGCGGGAAGTAATACGACCTATACTCTATACGTGAGACCCAATGCGGCAACGGATAAAGAAGTGACCGCACGCAGTATCTCCGAAGTCCTCGATATGCAATATGACGAGGTCTATGAAAAGGTTACCAAAAGAGGGGTATCTGAGGTCACCATCGCAAAGAAGGTATCAAAGGAACAGATGACCGACTTGATCGCGAGTGGCGCTGAGGGACTTTACTTCGGCAGAGACGTCGAGAGATACTATAAGTATGGTAATTATCTCTCCCAACTCCTCGGCTTTGTGAATGCGGACGGCGACGGGCAAGCAGGGCTGGAAGGGTACTACAACGAGTATCTCAAGGGACAAGACGGCAAAGAACTCACCGAGACCGATCTCGTGGGGAGAGAGCTCTCGGGTGATCTGACGTACCTGCCTGCTACGGAAGGGCTCGATCTCTGTCTGACGATAGACAGCAGTATCCAATTTATTGCCGAAAATGCCGTAAATTCCGCACTTTCCGAGTATAATGCCAAAAGTGCGAATTGCGTCGTGATGAATGCTAAGAGCGGTGCGATCCTCGCGATGGCGCAGGCGCCTTCCTTTGATCTCAACCATATCGATAGGAGTGACGTCGGAGCGCTCTTTGACAAGATGAAATTGAATGCCATTACCTCCGTATACGAGCCGGGATCCACTTTTAAGATCCTGACGACGGCGATCGCGCTCTCGCTCGGAGTCGTCAGCGAGAAGGATCGTTTTTACTGTGCGGGCGGACGTATCGTCGATGGGAAAAGGATCCGTTGTTGGAAATCCATCGGACACGGGAGCCAGAGCTTTGCCGAAGGTGTGCAAAACTCCTGTAACTGCGTGTTTATGGAGCTTGCGGAGCGTATCGGCGTGGATCGAATGTACGAATACTTCGAAGCATTCGGTTTGACCCATAAAACGGGGATCGATTATATCGGTGAAACTTCCTCTATTATGTTGAAAAAGGAGAGCGTAAAAACGGTAGATGCCGCGCGTATCGGCTTCGGTCAGGCGATCGCGATCACTCCGATGCAACTCATTGTGGCTACTGCGGCAGCGGTAAACGGCGGCAACCTCGTCACTCCCTACCTAATGCGGGAGATAAGGGACAAGGAAGGGAGAACGGTGATACGAAATTATCCCTCTTCAACTAAAAGTGTGATCTCGGAGAGTACCTCTTCTACCGTGCGTTCACTCCTAAAAAACGTGGTCTCACTCGGGAGCGGAAAACTCGCGGGCGTCGTCGGATATTCCATCGGAGGAAAGACGGGTACCGCGCAGAAGTATGAAAACGGAAAGATCGCTTCGGGAAAGTACGTTTCTTCCTTTATCGGATTCAGCACGGTGGAGGACCCCGAATATATCGTCTATTTTATGGTAGATGAGCCGCAGGGGTATCGTTATTACGGCAGTTTGGTCGCCGCGCCATACGTCGGCAAGATATTCGCTGAGATCTTTGAGTACAGAGAGATCAGACCTACGGAAGAGATCGTGAAATACACCTATAGCGAAATGCCCGATCTCATCGGAATGACTGCGGGAAATGCGATCAAAGCATTGAATGCGCTCGGGCTGGATTATGAGATCTCGGGGAGCGGCGGCTCTGTCATCGCGCAATACCCCGAGGCGGGTGCGATCGTCAATGAGCGCTCGATCACCCTCATCACCTTGTCGGAGGAATAGATATGTTTATCATGAAATTGCTGGAAAACGTACATATAAAAAGCGTCCTTCATTTTGCCGACGTCGAGATCGGGAAGGTCACAGCGGATAGCCGCGATGTGACAAAGGATACCCTCTTTGTCTGTCTCTCGGGAGGGAAGGTTGACGGTCACTCTTTTGCATCGGAAGCACGCGAAAAGGGGGCGGTAGCTATCGTTAGCGAGCGCGAACTCGATATCGACCTTCCGCAATTCGTGGTGGAAAGCACCCGCGAAGCTCTCGCGGTGATTGCGGGTAATTACTATTCTCATCCTGCGGAGAAGATGAAGATCATCACGATCGTAGGGACGAATGGGAAAACCTCTACCGCAGATATCCTCTCTGAGATCTTTCTTGCCGCAGGTCACCGCGCCGCGACGATCGGGACTCTCGGATATAAGTTTGGCAGAGAGAGAAGCTCGGGAAACTTGACGACGCCCGACCCCATGGAGCTCCATCGGCATTTGGCGGAATTTTGTGAGAAGGGGGCGGAATACGTCTTTATCGAAGCGTCCGCACATGCGATCTACTACGACAAACTCGCGGGGATACGTGCAAACGCCACGATATTTACCAATATCACACAGGATCATCTCGACTTTTTCTCATCCATGAATGAGTATGCAGAGACAAAGCTCTCCTATTTCTCTCCCGCAAATACCGCACTCGCCGTCGTCAACTCGGATGACGGCTACGGACAGAGGTTGATCGCCGAGCGAAAAGTCCCTACGATCTCCTACGGAACGGACAATCCCGCAGACGTCTTTGCCATCGATATCATAGAGGATAGCGGGGGGCTTTCTTTTACCGTCAACGCTTTCGACAGGATAGAGCGTATCGTGACGCCGCTCCACGGCCGCTTTAACGTGTATAATCTCATGGCGGCGATCTCGACGGCGATGTATTTCGGACTCGATCTCCCGAGGATCGCGAAGGCGCTCGAGCGTATCCCCATTGTACCGGGACGTTATCAAGTGTACGAGATCAAAGGGCGGAGAATGATCGTGGACTTTGCTCACACCCCCGACGGCATGGAGAACCTTCTTGTGGATCTCTGTCATCAAAAGCCGGGACGCATCTTGACGGTATTCGGTTGCGGTGGAAATCGTGACAGACTCAAGCGTCCTTTGATGGGTAGTATCGCGGCGAAATACTCCGATCTCGTGATCGTAACGAGTGATAATCCTCGAGATGAGGATGCAAGTGCGATCGCGCGGGAGATCGTGAAAGGGATGCCCGAAGATACCGATTGCGAGATCGTGATCGATCGAGAGAGGGCGATCCGCCGCGCCTTTGATCTCTCCAAGGCAGGGGATACTATCGTGATCGCGGGGAAAGGTCACGAGGAATATATGGAGATAAAAGGGCAAAAAATACCGTATAGCGACGTCGCCGTTTTGGAAAAATTAACTCGGTAGGTGTCACTTGGAAAAAGCATTTCTCATTCGCGCGCTCGTAGCGCTCCTTCTCTCTTTCGTTATAGCGGTGATCTTCGCCCCCTTCGTTTTGCGCCTGGCAAAAAGGTTAAAAGCGGGACAACCCATACTCTCCTACGTGGAGCAGCACGCCGCAAAGGCAGGCACGCCGACCTTCGGCGGGTTTATCTTTTTGATCCCCACCTTTCTCGTGACTATCGTCTTGACTCTCCACGAGACGCCGGGCGCAGGACTTGTGGCGTCGCTCGTTATGCTCTCCTATGCCGTGCTCGGTTTTCTCGACGACTTTATCAAGATCCGCACCAAGGACAACCTCGGTCTAAGACCCTATCAAAAGATCATCGGACAAGCCGCCATCGCCGTGATCGTCGCGATTTACGCCTTTCGTTCGAGTGAGATCGGATCGTACGTGTACCTTCCTTTCTTATCTCAGCCGATCGATTTCGGATATTGGTATATCCCGTTCGCTTGCTTTATCTACCTCGCGCTCTCCAATTGTGTAAATCTGACCGACGGCTTGGACGGGTTGGCGTCGGGGTGTTCCGTCGTCTATCTCACCGCTTTTGCCATAGTCATCGTCATTATGATCGGTTCGAGTGGGGTCTCTCCCTCGCTCCTCACTTTTTGCTCGGCGCTGATCGGCGGACTCCTCGCATTTCTCCTCTTCAATACCAATAAGGCGTCTATCTTTATGGGGGACACAGGCTCCCTCGCGCTCGGAGGTGCCTGTGCGGCGGTCGCACTCTTTTCCAAACAACCCTTCCTCGTCCCCATCTGCGGCATAATGTTTGTGGTATCGGGCATATCTATAATGATACAAGTCGCTTATTTCAAGCTGACGCATGGGAAGCGCGTCTTTCTAATGGCGCCTTTCCATCATCATCTCGAGAAAAAGGGCTTGAGCGAGGCAAAGATCTGCGCGATCTATTCGATCGTTTCCTTTATAATGGGGATCCTTGCCATCTTATCGGTAATCGTGGGGCAGTATGGATCAAATGGATAATAACGTGATCGTTCTCGGAATGGGGCGCACAGGGCGTGCGGTCAAGGAATACCTCGAGCATCGCGGGGCAAACGTTAAGTGCCTCGATGACTCTAAGGAGTACGACGGCGAGGAAGCATTATGTCGCAGATACGACTACGCCGTGATCAGCCCGGGGATCGCTATGACCCATCCCGCTGTGCTCAGCTTAAAGGAGAGCGGCGTCCCCATCCTCTCCGAGCTCGACCTTGCATACATAAATTCCGAATCAAGAAATATCTATGCGATCAGCGGTACGAATGGCAAGACCACGACCTCTACGATCTTGCACGCGCTCCTCTCGGGCGTCACGCACTCCCATCTCGTCGGGAATATCGGGACGCCCTGGATATCCCGTCTCGATGATATCGAGAAGGGGGACGCCATCGTCGTGGAGACGAGCAGTTTTCAGATCGAGCAGAGCACTCTCTTTCGTCCCTATATCGCCGCGCTCACAAACGTCGGAGAGGATCATCTCGATCGTCACATCACGGCGGAGGCCTATCAACGGATCAAGCTCTCCCTCCTCGATATGGCGAAGGTGAAAGTCATCAACAAAGGGGATCTCATGCAACGCGATGTCCCCAATGCGATCTCCTACTCGGACGTCGATCCCACGGCGGACTACTATCTTTCCGCTCGCACGATCTATCACAACGGCAAGAAATATCTCTTGCCCATCTCCTCTCGCGGAGCATCCTTTGATCTCGACTACCTATGCGCTTTTGCCGTGGCTTCGACGGCGTTCGGCGTGAAAAGGCGGTATTTGCAGGTTTACAGTCAAGTAAAGATCCCCGGCTATCGCTTTCACTATGTCGGCACGCTCAAGGGAGCGAAGGTCTACAATGACAGCAAAGGCACGAATATCGATGCGACGGTCTTTGCGGCAGGTCGCATCGTGGAGCCTCTTGCCTTGATCCTCGGCGGGAGTGACAAAGGGGAAGACTACACGCGTCTTTTTGCACACCTCGGGAAAAACGTGCAAAGGATCTATCTGACCGGCGCGAACGCATTGAAGATATACAACGCATCGGGCGCCTTTCGTCAGAAGTGCCGTATCCTCCCCGATCTTCGCGCGGTGGTGCGCGATTTTGTCGAGGATCCACTCCCCGTCCTTCTCTTTTCTCCGGCGTCGGCGTCATTCGACCTCTATCACAGCTACGAGGAAAGGGGACGAGATTTTGACAAAATATTCACTGAATGCGGAGGTGTACAAGATGAACTCCGATAATTATTCGCCTGCGATCAATGCGCCGCTTTCATTTGTTCCGAAGGAATACTCGAGGAGAAACGCCGCTCTCATCACCCTCACGATGATCCTCTCTCTATTTGGGCTCCTGATGATCTACAGCGCGAGCGGATATGCGGCGGAAAGGTCGGTTGGGGATTCCTTTTACTATGTAAAAAAGCAGGGCATAGCCCTCCTCGTTGGAACGGCAGCGATGATCTTTCTCTCCAGAGTTGATCCTTTTACCGTCAAGAAATTGCGCTACGTGATCCTCGCGATCTCCTTTCTCCTTCTCGGGGTGATCTTTATCCCCGGAGTGGGGGTAGTCAGCTATGGCGCCAGGCGTTGGATCGATCTCGGCTTTATGACGATGCAACCCTCGGAGGTAGCGAAATTCGGCTATGCGATCTACGCCGCATCCTTTATCTCGGATAGGAGCTTATCTTCTTTTAAGAACGTGATCCTTGTCCTTCTCCCGGGCGTCGCGATGTGTATCCTCATCATGCTCGAACCGAATATGAGTATCACGATGTGCCTTTTTGCCTTGATGCTGTGTATGCTCCTCGCGGGAGGCATATCGGGAAAGAAGCTCCTCTTGCTCTTGATCCCCGCGCTCCTGATGATACCCGCGCTGATCCTACTTGAACCCTATCGATTGAAGCGCTTGATGGCTTTTCTCGATCCCTGGGCGTCGCCAAAGGCGGAAGGATATCAGTTGATACAGTCCTATTATGCCCTCTGCCGCGGCGGGATCTTTGGAGTCGGGCTATTTAACAGCCGTCAAAAGTATCTCTTTCTCCCATTTGCAGAGTCCGACTTTATCTTTTCCATCATCGGCGAGGAGCTCGGGTTGACGGGGGCGATCGTCACGATGCTGCTCTTTCTCGCCTTGATCGGATACGGGTTATCCACAGCGAAAAGGGCAAAAACGCGATTTGAAGCACTCCTTGCGAGCGGGATTACCTCGCTGATCGGGATCCAGACGGCGGTCAATCTCGCCGTAGTGACGGGATGTATCCCGCCGACAGGGTTGCCCTTACCCTTCGTCAGCGCAGGGGGAAGTTCTCTCGTCAGTTTTATGAGCGGGGTTGGGATCTTACTCTCCATCAATCGACACAGTAGCACAAATCTCCGCTGATACCATAAGATGTAGTATCTTTTTACATTGGAGATTTTTTATGAGCCGATTGCTGATAAAAGGCGGAAATCCTTTACGCGGTGAAGTACGCATCAAGGCGGCGAAAAATGCCGTCTTACCCATCCTTGCCGCCTCGCTGCTGACACAAGACGAATGCGTGATAAAGGACGTTCCCCATATCACCGATATAACGTATATGCTCAAGATCATGGGCGCGCTCGGCAGTAGTTACACCGTCGATGGCGACATTCTCGCGATCAAGAGCGAAGCCCCGACCCATTACAGCGTTCCCGCGGAGTACGCAAAGGAACTGCGATCCTCGCTTTTTCTCCTCGGGCCCTTGCTCGGGAGAGTGCGTCGTGCCGTCGTCGCCTATCCCGGCGGATGCGATATCGGCGTCCGTCCCTTGGATATCCATCTGAAAGGCTTACGCGAGATGGGGGTCGCGATCGAGGAGAGTCACGGCAAGATCTACTGTGACGGCACACGACTCAAAGGGGCGGATGTCCTCCTCGACTTTCCCAGCGTGGGGGCGACGGAAAACCTGATGATGGCTGCCGCCTCGGCTCGTGGTGTGACGCGCATCTCCAATGCGGCGAAAGAGCCTGAGATCGTCGATCTGCAAAACTTTATCAACGCGATGGGCGGCAAGATCACGGGGGCAGGGAGCGACCGCATCGTGATAGAAGGGGTGGAGAAATTGCACGGATGCGAGTACACTCCGATCCCCGACCGCATCGTCGCAGGGACTATCCTGATCGGCGGGGCGGTATGCGGCGGAGACGTTACTATCAGTAACGTGATCCCCGATCATCTCGAGCCCCTCCTCTTCAAAATCAACAAAAGCGCTTGCCATCTCTCTCTGCGGAGTGATAATATATCAATAACCGCAGAGGGGCGTCCACGTACTTTCGATAAACTGGAGACACAGCCCTATCCCGGCTTTCCGACAGACCTTCAGTCGCAGATCATGGTGCTGATGTCGGTCGCAGAAGGGACGGGAGTCATCGTCGAGAATATCTTTGAGACTCGCTTTCGTATCGTGCGGGAGCTGATCAAGATGGGAGCGACGATCACCGTGAAGGATCGCACCGCAGTGATCCGCGGGGTAAAGAGGCTCGAAGGGGCGGCAGTCTCCGCCGCCGATCTCCGAGGCGGGGCGGCGCTCGTCATCGCAGGCGCAAAGGCGGAGGGATTCACCACGATCGATAACGCTCGCTATATCGACAGAGGATATGAGTCGATCGAGAGGATCTTCGGAGAGCTCGGCGTCGAGATAAATAGGTTGGAATGAATAGGTCGAAACTAATCATCGGTATCTTTATAGTTTTTATTTTGATCGTGATCACGATCGTGCTCTTGGCTTGCACCGTCTTTGTCGTACGTCAAGTGGTCATCGAGAAGGAGGTGGATTCTCCTCTCCTTGACGATGATAAGATCGTCGAGAGCAGTGGTCTCTCTATCGGCAAAAGTATCATTTCCATCAGCAAGGAAAAGGTCGAGTCTTCCATCGAAAAGGAGAATCCTTACGTGGAAGTAAAAAATATCTCTCGAGTTTTCCCCAATAAAGTCATCATCGAGGTGACCGTTCGGACAGGAATTATGGTGATCTCCTCTTCTGACGGTGCGTATCGTGCTCTTGTGGATTCCTCGTTGAAAGTTTTGAACGTCCTTCCCGCCGCGGATACGCTCTCCGTCGATGCGACGTTGGTTAGCGGCGCGACGTTCCTCCTTCCCGACAGCGGGGCGGAGTCTTTGATCGGATCGGTTTTGACCTTGTCGGACGATTCTCTCACTCCCATCTTTAAGGACTTTGCCTCTTTTACCGAAGAGTTCGACCTCGGAGGGCAGAGTTTTACCACGCTGTATAAGGAGATCTCCTTCCGAGAGGGAGAGGGCGCTACCCTCGTGCTCATTCGTACCAATAGAGGGGTTTCTTTCGTCCTAGATACCTCGCTCACCTCCTCGATCAAGTATCAGCTGTATGCCTGTATGTACTATTACACGACGGATAAGGAAGTGACTATCGACCGCACGAAAGGATATATCGCCTTCGATCGCACGAGAAATTCATATAATTGGCTCGAGTCGTTGGACTGATTTTTGCATTTTTTTATAAAACACCCGTTTTCCGCTATTGACAACTATAAATTATTATTTTATAATAATAAATTATAGGGGGTTTTATGTCCAAGCTGTCCGATATGGTCGTCATCGATATAGGATCAAAGAATATCTCTGCATACAACGCAGAGTTTCTTTCGGACGAGAATTTTTCTATCAAAAATTCATATTCGATCGAGTACAGCGGCTACATGGACGGCAGTTGGATCGTCCCCGAGGAGATCATCCCTTCCATCGTCAAATTGATCGACAGGATGGAGAGAGCTTCGGGCAGGATCAAGCGGGTCTATATCGGGATCCCGACGCAGTTCGTCGTCGTACGCAGCGTAGCGGATCACCTCTATTTCCAGAAGAGAAAGCGTCTCACCTCGTCGGATATCGACGATCTGATCGACGCGAAAGACCCTTATCGCAATACGCCCTATAAGAGGATCCACGCCGAGCCTGTCTTTTATATGAATGACAGGGGAGAGCGCCTCTATTCTCCGATCGGGAAGGAGACCTCCTCTCTCACCGCGCAGATCTCCTACGTCGGCGCGAGACGTGACGTCATCTCGGATATTCGCGACGGACTCATTCGCCACGGGGTAAAGTCTGTGGATTTCATTCAGTCGGAGTATGCCGCGGCTCTCGCGCTCTTTTCTAAAGAGGAAAGAAAGAACGGCATCATCCTCGCGGACATAGGCTATCTCTCCACCTCCGTCCTGTACGTAGGCGGCGACGCGCTCCTTGATCTGAAGGACTTTTCTCTCGGCGGGAGTATGATCCCTCTCGGGATCTCCACCACCTTGAATGTCCCCTTTCCCATCGCGTCTGCGATCATGGGGAAGATCAATCTCGGATACAAGGACGAGGGCGAGTATTCGCTGAAATACGACGCGAATACCTATACCCTCCCTATCGCGCAGGTTAATACCATCACCAAGGAGAGCATTGCCTGCGTGGTAAAGTACATAAAGAAAGCGATAGAGGCATTTCGTTACGAGGTCGCTCCCGATATGCCCATCTATCTGACGGGTGGTGGTTTCTCCGAGATCCGCTTTGCCCGCGAGTTTATGGCAAAGTATTTCGATCGAGAGGTCGAGGTAGTGCAGCCCTCTATGCCGAATTACGACAGACCGTCCTATTCGTCTATGATCGGGCTGATGAAGAAAGCAATCAACATGGAAAAGGGCGAGAAATTCGGATTTCTCAAGAGACTTTTCCGTTTATAGGAGGTTACTATGGACGATTTCTTTATGAACCAAATGAACTCAACCGACCTGCCTAACGCGCAGCCGACAGAGGAGACGGTTCCTTTTGTCAATCCTATGCTCAATCCCGATGACGAGGAGGATCTCACCGAGCGCGTGTGTAAGATCCTCGTGATCGGCGTCGGCGGTGCGGGTAATAACGCCGTCAATCGTATGATCCTCAGCGGGATCAAGAGCGCCGATTTTGTCGCCGCGAATACCGATAAGCAGGATTTGATCTATTGCGCGAAGGGCAGGACCGACTTGAAGAGGCTCATGCTCGGTGTAAATTCCACAAAGGGTCTCGGCGCAGGCTCCGATCCCAAGGTGGGCAAGAAAGCCGCCGAAGAGACTCGCGAGATCATCAAGGAGCTCTTGACGGGGATCGACCTCCTCTTTATCACCGCAGGTATGGGTGGCGGTACGGGCACTGGCGCCGCGCCTGTTATCGCGAGCATCGCGCATGAGCTCGGGATCCTGACCATCGCCGTCGTCACCACTCCCTTTAAGTTTGAGGGTGACCGCAGAATGTCGCAGGCTCTCAGCGGCATCGACGAACTGCGTCCTTACGTGGATACGCTCCTCGTTATCCCCAATCAAAAACTTCTCGACGTACTCCCCAAGGGCACGACTTTTGCCGATGCTTTTGCTTATGCCGACGATATCCTTCGCCAAGGTATCCAAGGCATCGCAGGTCTCATTGTCAAAAATTCTCTCATCAACCGTGACTTTGCCGACGTAAAGACCGTCTTAAAGGCGAAAGGCTTTGCGCATATCGGCATCGGCTCTGCGGAAGGGGAGAACCGTACCGTTGAAGCGATCACCAAGGCAGTCAACAATCGCCTCCTCGACACGAATATTCGCGAGGCGAGCGCCGCGATCCTCTTTGTCAGCGGCGGCTCCGATCTGACCCTTGCCGAGATCGACGAGGCAGGATCTCTCGTCGCGCAGGTACTGAATCCCGATGCGACCTTGATCTTCGGCGCGGATAACAGCCAGCAGACGAGCGGCGTCACCGTCACGATCATCGCGACAGGGTTCAAGAATGGAAATGATCCGATGTATCTCCGCACCCTCCCGTCCAATGCTCCGATCTCCCCGCGCGATCACATGATCCCGCACGATCGTGTCACTTCCTTTACCGATCTCCCGCCGATGCCCGATCGCAGACCTCCCGTCAACGATGCGCCCGTTCCTCCGCAGAATAACGACGACTCGGACGGTAGGATCCGTCTCTCCGACAATGATCTCCCTCCCTTTATGAGAAAGATCAAGCATCAGCAGTAAATCGGTGGAATATGAAATCAAGCATTCGCGTTATGCGAATGCTTTTTTTTCTTCGCGATAGTCGTATCTCTTTAGACAAAAAAGGACTATTTCTTTCTCTTTTCCGAGATGCGACTTATGATAGTCTATAACTATGATCGTATATGTGGAAGCTGTGATTATAGATAATTTTTGTTTTGACTTTTTGCTCGGGTATATGACCTATCTCTTTACAAAGCAGAAGGTCAGATACCTTCCCATCGCTTTGTCCGCTCTCGTCGGGTGCGTCTTTGCACTCCTATTTCCCTTGATCAGATCCTTTGGACTCATCGTGAAGATCCCGATCCTTTTCTTTTGCACTTTGCTACTCACGTTGAAGCGGAGTTTACGCACCTATTTGAAGAATACTTTTGTCTATGCGACTTTGACTTTTCTATTATCCGGAGTCATATCCTTTCTCCTTGGGGGTGAGGAGGGTTTTATCGGTATAAAGTGGGGAGGTGTCGTCGGCGCGGCATCGGTCGGCGTCTTTGTCACGCTATATATCGCGAGACAGGTGATTGGACTCATAAAAGAGAGAAAGACGGCGTCGAAATACGCAACGGCGGAACTTATAAACGGTGAGAAGAGCATCAAGATCAACGCACTCTACGACAGTGGGAATCTCCTGACGGATGAAAACGGCGAGGGAGTCGTCGTCACAGACCTAAGATATATCGAGGCACTCGGGAAGTTATCCGCATTCGGCGAAATGTGCGTGCATACTGCGAGCGGAAGCAAGGTGCTGACTCTCGTAAAGATCCCCGAAATCAGGATATATTCCGAAGAGCAGGAGAATATACTTTTTAACGTAACGGCAGCCTTGTCCGATCTGCCGAAAGAGTACGCTTTGATATTGCCGTGCGAGTGAGGAGTGACTATGTTTGATAAGATCAAGGCTCTATTGAGAAGGTTTTTTGCGCTGTTTGATCTCTTTGAGAAAAGGAAAGAACTGCATTTTATCTATGGGGAATCTCTGCCCGCTCCCTATACGCCCGAGGAGGAAAAAGCGGCGATGGAGCGCTTGCTCGCAGGAGACGAAAAAGCAAAGAACGATATCGTCGAGCACAACCTACGTCTCGTTGTGTATATCGCGAAGAAATATGAAGGAACGGTGGGTGACGTCAGCGATCTCGTCTCGGTGGGGGCGATGGGACTGATGAAGGCGGTAAACTCCTTTGATCCTACTAAGAATATCAAGCTCGCGACCTTTGCTTCGCGCTGTATCGAAAATGAGATCTTGATGTATCTCAGAAAGATCGTGAAGAGAAAATGTGAAGTGTCGCTGGACGAGCCCATCAACGTGGACGTGGAAGGGAATGAGCTTTTGCTCTCCGACGTCGTGGGGACGGAGCCCGACCAGATCGTCAAAGATCTCGAGAAAAAGATGGAGATCGAGGAACTGTATAAGTCCTTTTCCTCGCTCTCCAAGCGCGAATTTGAGATCATCAAGATGAGATATGGTCTCATGGATAGCGAAGAAATGACGCAAAAGGAGATCGCGGATATGATGGGGATATCGCAGTCCTATATCTCGCGTATCGAAAAGAAGGTACTCGGGAAACTGAGAAAAGAATTGGCAAAATTTGTATAAATCGCTCGAAATAGGTCATAATACCCTTGTGTGCCCCTACATAGGAGGGCAATATGGCGCACAAGGTAACGATCAGCGGCTTGGACACAAACAAGCTGCCGAAACTAACGGCAAAACAAAGCGAAGAATACCTCGAAAGGATCAAGAAAGGGGACAGAGTAGCGCGCGAAGCATTTCTTCTCGCGAATATGCGACTCGTATTATCGATGGTGCATCGTTTCTCAAACGTGGCGCTCGACCCGGACGATCTCTTTCAGGTGGGATGTCTCGGGCTCGTGAAGGCTCTAAACCATTTCGATCCGTCCTTTAAGGTGATGTTCAGCACCTACGCCGTCCCGATGATCCTCGGTGAAATACGCAGATACGTCAGGGAGGCGAATGGGATCAAGGTCAGCCGTTCGATGCGTGACACCGCATATCGGGCGATGCAGGCGCGTGAGTCTCTCGAAGTAAAGAATACGGGGGATCCCACTCTGTATGAGATCGCAGAGGAAATGGACGTCCCCGTAAAAGAGGTGGTATGCGCGCTCGATGCGATAGCCACGCCCATCTCGCTGTATGAACCGATATCGGGAGAAGGGGCGGATACTCTCCTCGTGATGGACGGCGTAGTAGGGGAGAGAAATCCCGAAGAAGGCTGGACCGAAAGGCTGGATCTCAGAGCGGCGATCAAGGAGTTACCAGATCAAGAGCGATCGGTGATCGGACTCAGATACTATAAGGGGCGCACGCAGATGGAGGTCAGCAAAGAGCTCGGGATCTCGCAAGCGCAGGTCTCGAGGCTGGAGAATAACGCGATCAAGCGATTACGATCGGTGCTGAGCTAATCGATAGGGTGGCGGTGTCACCCTTTTTGTCATAGAGGACATCTCAACGCAATATTATTATATATGAATAAACTGACTTTTTGCGAATTGAGAGATAAGGAGATCGTGAACGTTGCCGACGGCAAACGGTTCGGCCGCATCATCGATCTCGCTCTGACCTGTAACGGCAGAGTGCTTGGGATCGTCGCGCCCGGGGACAAGTCGATTCTCAAGAGTTTCGGCGGGAAGGACGCGCTCTTTATCCCTTGGCAAAATATCGTGAAGATCGGAGACGACGTGATCCTCGTCGATCTCCCGACAGGCAATTTCCCCGTCTGCTGATCTCACATGGGGGCAGGATAGGCAGATATCGGTTTTTTCTTGCATTTTATACACTATATATTGTATAATTATCGCAAGGAGATTTTCTATGAAATGCGTTTATTGCGGATCTATGGACAGTAAGGTTATCGACTCGCGTATCTCGGACGACGGGACCTCGATCAGGAGGAGACGTGAGTGTTTGGAGTGCGGCAGAAGGTTTACGACCTATGAGACCGTCGAGCGCATTCCCGTCTTTGTGATCAAGAAGGACGGCAATCGCGAGTTATTTGACATCAATAAACTGCGCAGCGGCATTATGAAGGCGTGCGAGAAGCGCCCCGTGACCTATGAAAGCATCAATAAGCTCGTGACCGAGATCGAAAAGACCGTCTATAATATCGGGAGCAACGAGATCTCGAGCGATCGCATCGGCGACGAGGTCATGAAAGGGCTCAAGGAGCTCGATCAGGTCGCATACGTACGCTTTGCCTCTGTCTATAAGGAGTTTAAGGATATCGACACCTTCCTTGCGGAGATCGAGATGATCCTCGGTAAGAAATGATCGAGCGCAGGTATGGCGGCGCGGATAAGGCTCTTAAAAGGGCGCTCTCCGAGCTCTTTCCCGAAGTATCCTATTCCGAGCTTTCCGCTTGTTTGCGCCGTAGGGACGTAAAGGTGGACGGCGTTCGCGCTTCCGGTGACACTATCCTCCAAAAAGGGAGTATCGTCCGCATTTATCCACAGAAGACCAAAGAGATCAAAGTTCTCTACGAAGACGACGATCTCCTCGCCTGCTATAAGCCGAAAGGCATCGCGAGCGAAGGGGATCTTTCTTTTTCCACCCTCGTTACGGCGGAGCACAAGGATGCAAAACTCATGCATCGCTTGGATACAAATACCGACGGCATTCTGCTTTTTTCAAAAAACGATACCGCCTATCACGAGATATTCTCGGCGATGAAAGAAGGGCGCATTCGCAAGGAATACCTCGCGGAGGTTTACGGCGTGCCGCAGGTGAAGGGGGAGAAGGATCTCGACTATTATTATAAAAAGGACTCGGAGCGCGAGCGCGCGATGATCTCCGATACTTCGCGTGAGGGATTTATCCCCGTTCATCTCTCTTTCTCCGTTGTGGAGGCTCGAGAGGAGACGGCGCTCCTTCGCGTAGTTATCCACAAAGGGAAGATGCACCAGATCCGCGCGATGCTCGCGCATTACGGATACTTTATCCTCGGTGACGGGAAGTACGGGTCGGATCGAGTCAATCGTTTCCTCGGTGTGAATAAAACCCGCCTTACCGCTTGCGCCGTGCAGTTTTCCTTCCCTCTATCCTCTCCTTTATATCACTTGAACGATCTCCGCATCGAGCTCTGATCTCTCTTTGCGCTTTCTGATATCTCTGTGCTTGTACTTCTTTTATCGGTACAAGCAATATTTTTTTTATATCCGAATATAAAATAATACCTTGCCGAAATATGGGGGATCGTGTCGATGATAGAGGGGATCATAGCGCTCTTGTCCAATGCTTTTTGTTTGACCGGATACATCGAGAGAAACGGCGCATTCCCAAAACCGCTGACGAGAGAGGAGGAGCAGGCGTGCTTTGCCGCCTTGCGTGCGGGTGACGAGAGGGCGAGGGAGAGCTTGATCTCGCATAATATGCGGCTTGTGGTGCATATCGCGAAAAAGTACGTTGACGCCCTCGATCCCTCGGATATGGTCAGTATCGGCTCGATCGGGCTGCTCAAAGCGATCGATACATTCAAGCATGATAAAGGCACGCAGTTCGCGACCTATGCTGCGCGCTGTATCGAGAACGAGATCTTGATGGCGATCCGTTCCAATAAAAAGCATAAGGTCTGCGTCTCGCTCTCCGCGCCCATCGGCGTAGATAAGGAGGGGAATGAGATCAACCTTGTCGATACCCTCGAGGGAGAGGATATGGACGTCGTTGCAAAGATAGAGAGGGAGGAGTGTGCCGCCGAGCTACACAAGATCTTGAAAGAGGTGCTGGACGATCGCGAGTATAAGATCATTCGTTATCGGTACGGACTGGATGGGGCGGAAGTCTTGCCGCAACGCGAGATCGCAAAGATGCTCGGGATCTCCCGCTCCTATATCTCGAGGATCGAGAGCCGTGTGCTCGATAAACTGAGAGAATATATCGTAGAGAATGGGATCGAATTATAAAAAGGGCGGGTGTAAGCCACCGCGCCCGATTGGTGTGAGTTAATCTGTAAGCCGAGTTCTGTATTAAACGGTCATCTGTCTAGACGCGCAGTTACCTACGCGTTCAAGCGAACGTCGGATAGCGGCGGACCACCTTAGCCTATCCTCTCTTGCACCGAGTGGGGTTTACCTGGCAGACTCGTCGCCGAGCCTCCGGTGAGCTCTTACCTCACCATTTCACCTATTGCCGCGAGATCGCGGCTGTGTATTTCTGTGCACTTTCCTTGAAGTCGCCTTCACCGGTAGTTAGCCGGCACTCTGTCCTG
>CAMOTC010000006.1 GCA_946625545.1 uncultured Clostridia bacterium
TCTCCATTATAATACAAGTCGAATATTCCACTTGTGGGAAATGCGTCGTTCGGCTCGTATTCTGCGGGCATCGACCCCTCTCTCACACGTAGTGTGATGTCGGAAAGGGCAAGGACCTTCACCGTAACAGGGACGCGCCATTTGCGATAGGAGACCGTCACAGTCTGCTCTCCCGGAGTAGAAGGGTCGAGCCCCGCGAGCATCGTCGGCAACACCTCTTCGCGGTGAATGAGCCCCGCCTTGGTCGTTGCTTTGATATTAAGCCCCCCGCTATACTCTTCGCCTTCGAGCAATATCACCTCTCCTTCGACCTCAACGCTCTTTACCGGCAAGGTCAGGAAAAGGGCAAGGAAGGTTCCTACCGCGAGGAGCAGGACGACTCCTACGGCTATCGCAGCGCGCGAGTGGCGCGCGATAAATTGCGCGACTACGCTCACCCCTGCGGCGATCGCGACGGCGAGAAAGACAAATATCGCGCCGATCAATTTCCCTACCGAGACAAAGAAGGCGCCTATGGCACGTCCTGCCTTCACAGAGAAGGCACCGATCTTGCGGAACACCCCCCCGAGCGCACTCCAGATGCGGAGATTTCTAAACTTTTCCCAAAAATTCTTCATTATCCTTCTTCCTGATCCTCCGTCGGTTCTTGCGGCGGAGGCGCCACAACGCTGTAGTGATAACGGATCGTAAGAGATCCATACGTGATATCGACCGAATACTCTCCTGCCGTTTCAGTGCTAAAGTCGGGGATCATCTCGGGCGTAACGTCGATCAACACACGCCTGACGTTATAGACGGCGATCACCTTGACATCCGATAATTCGTCTCCCACGACGAATTCATTGCGCGGTTCTCCCGCGAACTCCAAGCCTTGCAGAACGTTATCGCTCATACCCGCACGGAAGTAGAGCTGTGCCGAGCATTCGAGCGATTGATAGGTGATCCGAATAGACTGCAAGCCCTCTGTCGCGATCGAATACGGCGTGATCTCCACGCCTTCGGAGGAGAGCGGGATCCTATCGATCCTCGTGCCGTAACCGTAGTTCAAAGTGAGATAATATGCGGAAAAATCGGGCGCAGTGCCCACAATCGAATCGATGGTGGAGTCCAGCACGCCGATCGACGTCAAACGAGTCTTATCCTCAAGAGGATAAACCGTCACGTTTCGCGCGAGATCAACGTCCGCGCCGTAGCGTAGGATGATCTCCGCCGTGCCCGCCTCGGTAAAGGGGCCGCCGATGAGACTCATCTCCTCACTCGAGAGCGAGAGAGGGGCTCTCGAAATGCCGTAGCCGTAGATCAGAGTCAAATCGTACGCGCTGCGATCGATCGCCTCGATCGTGTCACCGACAAAGAGAATGGGGTCAAAATCCGAGATCTCAATGGCTGTCACAGTCGCAGCCTCCTCCTCGGAGATCACACGGTAAGCGACGTCCACCGACGCATCGCCGTAGGAAATAGTCAAAACCTTCTCCCCCTCGGTAGAGGAGTCAAACTCGCCGAGATCGGGGAAAACTTCCTCCACGCGGTAGCCGCCACCGTACACGACGCGGAGCGTCACCCCATCCGCAGGCGCCTCGGCGCCGACAAGGAAAAGACGCTTCATACCGTAAACCGAGAGGCTCGTCACGCGCGCCGCATACGCAGGGGATAGCACGCGAAGCGTGCGCGACTCCTCCGCCGTAACGCCGAAACAGGAGATCTCGACAGGGAGCTCGACGTAGTCGCCCTCGATCTCGTCGGGGAAATCCACGTTGACCCAGCTCGCCTCACATTTTACCGTCGCGGGAGTTTTGTATCTGTAATTGATCGTCACCTCCACGCCGCTGACGTTGACCTCGTCGCCGAGTACGATAGAGGGGAAGATGCCCGCGATCGAGATGCTGTCCACCGCAGTCTCGCTCTCCTCCTCGGAATACACGTGTACGGTGAAATCCACCGTGCGGGTACGGAAAGTAACGTATTGGAGCACGTCGCCCATCTCGGAGGTGGTATACACCACTTCCAAGCGATCGGTAGTGATCCTTTGGATCACTTTGCCCGCCGAATCCTCCTCAGTCACGCGCACCGCATCGGGAGAGGAAAGGGGGATGCTCTCACGTTGCTCCGATCCGTCCTCGGCATCCTCGTACGCCACGATAAGCTCGCCCAAGCCGTCAAAACGAGTGTTTTGACGAACGGCAGAGGTATAGCCATACACCGTCACGCTGAAGATGGAGGGAAGGACGCTGTAGCGATAATCGGTGCTGACCCCTGCCACGGTGACGTTTACCACCTTATCTCCCGCATCGGCGGTGGAGAAGGAGGGGATCTCCTCGCCCCCCAGAGAAATCGTCTCGGCGGTGCCGTCGTCATAGGTCAAAACCGCCTTGCCCGTAGAGGGAAGGACATCTCCTTTTTCATACAAATCGGGTAGGGTCCCTTCGACCAAAGTCAGCCTCGAAGGGCGCTTCGCTACAAAGTAGCGATATTCACACTGAAAACCCTTATACTCGACAGTCGCGACGTGATCGCCGCCGAGAGAGGTGGAAAAGCCATTGACCACGCCCTGAGAAAGCGACGTTTCGGAGAAATCTCCGCTCTCCATAAGCACGCGGATGATGACGCCATCAATCAAAAGCGGCTCGTTCACCGCGTACTCGCTCTTTGCGCCCACAAGTTCGATGCCCACGCGTACGTCCTCTTTGATCAAAACGACGAAGGAGGTGGTAGCGCTGAGATAGGTGACGGTGATATTGTGCTCACCCGCGACCTTGGAATTAAAGCCGCCGAGCATCTTTGCCGTGACGGGGACGCGATCCAGAGTCTCGCCATTGGACAAAACCACCGACATCGTGACGGTGGAGGGGAAAGGCTTATTTTGGTAGATCACAGTAGGGATGGTCTCCGCATCCAGCGTTATGCTATTTGCCTTAGCGGGATGGACCGTCACGGCGACGGAAGCCACAAACTCACCATAGGTGACCTTCGCGATAAAGGTGCCCGCCGTCGAGGTATCGAAGCCCGAGACCATCTCCTCGGTGATGGGGATCTCGGTATAGGTGCGAGCGTCCGAATACATCTTGAGCGTGCCCTGAACGTCGAGCGCCTCTCCCACGTAGTAATCGGTGCGGAAATCGTCGCTCACCGCGGCATAGGGACCCGTCGAAGTCGCCTCCTTGCCGCAGGACACCATACAGAATGCGAAAAGCACGAGAAGAAGGGCGATCATAAGCGATATGATCGTCCGAGACACTCTTTTTCGCGAAATAAAACAACTTTTCATACCGTTCATTATAGAATATTCGCGCGGGAGTGTCAAGACCGAGCCGCAGTAAAAACCATCCATTTCACCGAAATTATTGCTTTTTTAGCGCAAAATTGATAAAAGGCAGGAGGTGTGGGAATAAAAAAAGATCGCAAATGCGATCTTCGCCCGCTTTTGAAAGAGGGTCTATTCGCCGCATCTCGCCTGAAGCGCCGCCGCTTGCCGATCCGCAAAAAGGTCGGTCGGGGCGATGCCGCGCTCCTCGCGGTACCTTTTGATGCGAGGGATACGCACGATGAGTCGAGAGAGCGTGACGACGAATATGTAGAAAGGTCCGTAAACGAGAGAGAGGAGATAAAAACCATAGGCTTTGCCCGTCGCCTCTCTCGGAAACTCAGCCCGATCCGAGATAAAGGCGAACGTCCCAAGAGAGAAGGTGAAAGAATAGGGGTGATATATCACGATCATACCGCGATACTTCAGGACACGCGCCTTGGGCAAAAGCACGAGCGCGATCATCCCGCCGATCACCGTCTGCAGCACGCACCAAGTGAGCGCCGCGATACAAAGTAAGATGCCTTTCAATTCCTTCATTTTCGTCCTTTTCTGCCTCTCAAGGGGCTCTTAGGGACTTTCAAGGGAGAAAGTCCCCGTTATCAACCATTCCTTTCTAGGGAAATCACTCCTCGGTCGGCTTATCTCCTTCCGCCGCGGGGAGAGTCTCCGAGGCCGCCTCGGCAGGTGCCGCGGGATGGAGAATGGACTCCACGCTCGCACCCTCAAAGAGGGCATCGACCTCATCTTTGAAGATGGTCTCCTTCTCGTAGAGGAGGCTCACCATCTTTTCCATTACGTCGCGATGCTTACCGAGGATCTCCAGAGCGCGGGTGTATGCTTCGTCGATGATCTTCTTGATCTCGCCGTCCACGACCCCCGACATATTCTCGCTGACGTCGCTGTGCTGACCGTAAGTCTTGCCGATAAAGATCTCGTGATCACTCCCGAGATACATATTGCCGATCACGTCGCTCATACCCCATTCGGTGACCATCGAGCGGGCGATGGAGGAGGCGCGCTGGATGTCGTTGCTCGCGCCCGTCGAGATGTCTTGGATCACGATCTGCTCCGCAGCCCTGCCGCCGAGCATCATACAGATATTGTCGAGGAGCTTATTCTTGGTGACGTGACTGTCGTCCGAGTCGGGACGAGTCAAGGTATAGCCTGCCGCCATGCCGCGCGGAATGATGGAGACTTCCTGCACGTCGTCGCAGTTCTCGAGCACTTTCGCGATGATCGCGTGGCCGCTCTCGTGATAGGCGGTGATGCGCTTATCCGTCTCGGTGACGACGCGGCTCTTCTTCTGCGGACCCATAATGACCTTATTGATCCCCTCGAGGATATCCTCCATAATGATCACACGGCGGTTTGCCCTCGCGGCGAGGATCGCTGCCTCGTTGAGAAGGTTCGCGATATCCGCACCCGTAAATCCGATCGTGAGTCTCGCGACGGTCTTGAAGTCGATATCCCCCGAGAGAGGTTTATTGCGCGAATGCACGCGGAGGATCTCCTCTCTGCCCTTGACGTCGGGGGCATTCACGTAGATCTGTCTGTCAAATCTGCCCGGACGCAGGAGAGCGGGATCGAGGATATCCGCGCGGTTTGTCGCCGCCATCACGATGACGCCGTCATTCGCCTCAAATCCGTCCATCTGGACAAGGAGCTGATTGAGCGTCTGCTCCCTTTCGTCGTGTCCGCCGCCGAGGCCTGCGCCACGCTGACGACCCACCGCGTCGATCTCGTCGATAAAGACGATACAGGGCATATTCTTTTTCGCTTGGATAAAGAGGTCACGCACGCGGGAAGCGCCCACGCCCACAAACATCTCCACGAAGTCACTGCCGCTGATCGAGAAGAAGGGGACCTTCGCCTCGCCTGCGACCGCCTTTGCAAAGAGGGTCTTACCGGTGCCCGGAGGGCCTACCAAAAGGACGCCTTTGGGGATCTTTGCCCCTACGTCGGTAAACTTTTGCGGATCTCTCAAAAACTCCACGATCTCTTTGAGCTCTTCCTTCTCCTCCTCTGCACCTGCGACGTCGGTAAAGCGTTCCTTGACGTTGCCCGTGACGCGCGCCTTGGTGGAGCCGAAGCTCATCGCCTTATTATTCGCCCCCATATTCTGACGATTGAGGATAAAGAGGAAGACGCCGATCAAGACGATCCCCACCACGATGGGAAGGAGAGAGGACCAGATGCTGTTCTTGGAAGGATCGTTCATCACGATCGCGGGGACAGCGCCCTCGGGAGCCTCCTGATAGATCCTATCAATGGTATAACCATCCGATCTGTGCGGGATATACACGTAGGCGTCGGGATTGCCCGAGATGGAGTTTGAGGTCGTATTGGTGTACAAGATATTCATCTTGTAATTGCCCTCGATATAGATGCTCTTGATCTCTTTATTGCGGAGCTTTTCAAAAAACTCGTCGTAGGAGATCTCCTCGGGATGTTGCATAAACACCTCGACAAGGATCACGGCGATGACGATACAGACCAAGATCGCTGCGATGATGCCGATGGTTTTTGATGTTTTGCTCTTAAACATTCAGCCCTCCACACGGGCGAAAGCGCCCGTCGTTCTTTTTCGTTAGTATATTATAACATAATGAGAAATATATAATCAAGAAAAGTTTTCTTAAACATAACTGCCCTCGTAACCCACCGCATCGCCGACCGAGAGCGCCGCGTGGATCATCTCCGCGATGCGACCCGCGAGCGCTTCCACGAAGGAGAAAGGGACGCCGAGAAGCGCCGCATAGACGTCCTTTGGGTCTCTCTCCTCCGCGACGACGCCGACGATCCCGAGATCGCCGATACGCTCCCCCTCTCGATCCAGCGCGCCGCCCGCCTTGATCCCGCCCCTTTTGAGACGGATCATACCGACGTCCTCGTTCTTACCGAGGGCGGCGTCCACCGCGATGACGCGGCTCTTATTATGCCGACGAGAGATCATCGAGAGGTATTCCTCGAGATTGATCCCGTTCACGCTCTCGCCCACCGCGCCGTACACGGGATAGGGGAGATGATACTTCTCCCTGAGACTGCTCCCCACGAGGGGACCCAGCATATCCCCCGATACTTTGTCACTGCCGATACAGATCACGATGGTTTCTTTCATATCGTGGAGTATTGACCGCTTTTTGGAAAATACCGCCCTGCGGCAAGATTCGACCGAAAAAACCTTTTTCCCTTTTAATGTTGCATTCCGCCCGCGCAGTAGTATATAATTGCAGTATGGGAACAATGGATTTTGTTATTATAGGCGCGGTGATTTTATTCGCCATCATAGGACTTGTCAAAGGCGGTGCGAAGATGTTTTTCGGCATCTTTATGCTACTCATCATCATGGTAGGCTCCGCTTTTATCTCATCCGCTCTCTGCCCCCTCTTCCTGAAGAGTGAGAAAGAGGACGGATCGGTCAGTTATACCGGCATGGCAACGGCGCTGATGGAGCCTCTCGGCGGGGCGCTCCCCTCCGACGGTGACTTCGGCAAAATTCTCGACGTCGAGGTGACGAGAGGACCCGACGGCGAGCTCTATATTGAGGGCGTCAAGCTCTACGACGCTGTCAGCGAACAGGTTCCCTACGTCGGTAGCGGCATCGCCCCCGTCGTGACTGCGGCGGCGCATCCCGGCGAGACTCTCCGCACGACGGCATCCTATCTATTGACTCTGTACATCTACGAGACCGCCCTATGGGTGATCCTCGTGATCATACTCGCGATCATACGCAATATCATACGCAAGAAGATCTACGTCTATTTGGACAGCCATTCCGGCCCCAGCAAGATCGACCGCGTGATCGGGCTCGTCCTCAATCTCGCCATCTTGCTCGTGCTCCTGTGGGGCGTCGGCGCCGTGATCGCTCACTTTGACGACGGCGCGAACTGGGCAAACAGCGCGGACAGCTTTATGCTCAAAGGAATGATCGCAAAGCCTCTGATGACCTTTAATCCCTTCTTGAAACTCATAGGTATCACCCTGCCGGTCGCCTAATCTCTCCTTTGATGAAAGGCAGATCCTATTCTCTCGACCTATCCGCACTCGCCTACCCGATGATGCGGACGAGACGATCCGAGAGCAATTACCGTTTTACAGCACGATTAAACAGCGACGTTGACCCCCGCGCTCTGGCCGAGAGCCTCGCGGAGGTCTTATCGCGTTATCCGATCTTCTCCACCCGCGTCGCGCCGAGCTTCTTTTGGCACGTGCTCCGTGAGAACACCCTCCCCCTCATCGTCAAAGAGGACGACAGACCCCCTCTCGCACCTCTCCTCAAACAGGACACGAACGGCTACCCTTTCCGCCTCGCCTACAAGGAGAAGGAGATCGTGCTCGAAGTCTTTCACGCCGTCACCGACGCGAATATCGCCTCTCTCTTTTTCGCCGATCTCCTGACACGGTATGCCGAGATCCTTTCCGGGACGAAGGATAGCGAACTCCCGAATAGAGACCTCCTCCCCTTGGACGGCTTTTTGGAACACGGAGAGAAAAAGAGTCTCTTTGACATCTCCCTGAAGAGTTACAACGGCGAGAAGGTCACGGCACTCGGAGAGAGAGGGGCTTATCGCGAGCATCCCGATCTGATCTCTCTCGAGCTTCCCCTCGAGACCTTGCGAAAAGACGCGAAAGAATGGGGGCTCACGATCACCGAGTATCTCACCGCCCTCTATATGCGTGCGATCGCAGAAGGGGAGACCCTCCCGCTGAAAAAGGCGATCTGCATCTTTATCCCCGTCGATCTGCGCCGCTTTTTCCCCACTCGCTCGATGCAGAATTTCGTCTGTTTTGAAAGGATCCTTCTCCCAAAGGGAGAAAGCGACATTTCGATAGAGAATATCGCCCGACTCGTTCAGGAGCAGTTTGCCGCCAAGCTCAACCGCGACAATATGCTCTCCCACGTGAACGACGTGCGTCGGGCGCTGACGCTCCCTGTAGTCAAATACACCCCGCTCTTTCTCAAGCAACCCATCTTTAAGTTTGTAAAACGCGTGATGAATAAAGTCAGACAGACCGCGATCTTATCCAATATCGGAACGATCTCTCTGCCCGCGCGCGCAGAAGCGATCGTAAAAGAGGTGCGTTTCTATCTGAATATCGGACCCAACGCCCCCATCAATCTCTCCCTGCTCACCTATAACGGTAAAACCGCGATCAACGTGACAAACGGCATCGAAGGGCGCGCTCTCCCCGAGCGGCTCTATGATCTCCTCCGCTCTCACGGCAGGAAATAGCAAAGCACCCCCACGAGAAAGGTATAGGGAACGAAGGGCATCAGCCCTTTTTTCATTTTCCCGAGCATAAAGCGTATCGCGAAAAGTCCCGAAAGAAAAGCCGCCGTCGATGCGACAACGATCTCCGTGACGTCAGCACCCGCGGCGGAAAAGCCGCTCTCTATCCCCTCGACGAGAAAGCCCCCGATGATCACGGGAACGGAGAGAAGGAAGGAAAAGCGCGCCGCTCTCTCGCGCGACAACCCCATATAGCGCGCCGCCGCGATCGTCGAACCGCTGCGCGATACCCCGGGGAGGACGGCGATCCCCTGAAAGATCCCCGTCAGGATCGAGACTTTACCGTCGAGCATCCTCCCTACGCTCTCCCTACACAGCTTCTCGGAGGCAAAGAGCAGCACCGAGGTCAGGATAAAGCCGAAGCCGAGCAAACTGCCCGTCAAGAGGTCGGGGAAAAACTCTTTGAATACAAGAGCGATCCCCACCGTAAAGAGGGAGGAGAGCAGGATATACTTCGCGTCCCCCTTGATGGGATGGCGAAGGAGCTCCCCGATCTCCCGACGCATCACGATAATGACGGCGAGAAGGGTCGCGAGATGCAGAGAGAGATTATAAAAGAGCGACGTCGGCATAACGGACAGCTTTGATAGAATGGTCAAATGCCCGCTGCTCGAGACGGGGAGAAACTCCGTCACCCCCTGCACGAGCCCAACGAGAAGCGCTTTCCAATATTTCATTTTCCACCCCTTCCTCCGACTTTTAGCGTAATCAGTTGATTTCCGCGCGCGGAGATTGTATAATAACTTTATATTTTACGAAATCTAAGCGGCATTTATGCCAAAGGACGAAACAATGAAACTCGGTATCGTAGGTCTCCCCAACGTGGGCAAATCCACCCTTTTCAACGCGATCACTTCCGCCGGTGCGGAATGTCAAAACTATCCTTTCTGCACGATCGAGCCAAACGTCGGCGTCGTCCCCGTTCCCGATAAGCGCGTGGACGATCTCGCCGCTCTCTATCATTCGCAGAAGGTCACCCCTGCCGTCCTCGAATTTGTGGATATCGCGGGTCTCGTCAAGGGCGCATCCCGCGGCGAAGGTCTCGGCAATAAGTTTCTCTCCCATATCCGTGAGGTAGACGCAATCACCCACGTCGTGCGTTGCTACGAGGATCCCAACATCACCCACGTCGAGGGTCGCATCTCTCCCAAGGACGATATCGAGATCATCGACACCGAGCTCGTGCTCGCCGACCTCGAGAGCGTGGAAAAGCGTCTCGCGAAGGTGCGCACCTCCGCAAAGAGCGGCGACAAGAAGTATCTCCCCGAGATCGAGATGCTCGAGAAAATGTATAACCACCTCTCGGAGGGCAAGTCGGGCAGAAGCATCGACGCCACCGACGAGGAGAGAGAGTACTACGACTCTCTGTATCTCCTGACCACAAAGAAGGTCATCTACGTCGCGAATATCGCGGAAAGCGATATCGGCAAGCCCGACAACAGCTTCGTGCGCGAGGTCAGAGAGATCGCCGCGAAGGAGAATGCGAAGGTCATCGTGCTCTCGGCAAAGGTGGAGGCGGAGCTCTCCGCTCTCGACAAAGAGGATCGCGAGATCTTCCGCGAGGAGCTCGGCATCAAGGAGAGCGGTCTCTCCCTCCTGATCACCGCAGGATACGAACTGCTCGGCTTGATCTCCTACTTGACCGCGGGAGAAAAGGAAACGCGCGCCTGGACCATCAAGAAAGGCACCAAAGCGCCTCAAGCGGCAGGCAAGATCCATACCGACTTTGAAAAGGGCTTTATCCGCGCAGAGGTCATCTCCTACGAGGAGCTGATGGAGTGCGGCTCGCTGACCGTCGCGAAGGAGCACGGCAAGGTCCGCAGTGAAGGCAAAGACTACGTGATGAAGGACGGAGACGTCGTCCTCTTCCGCTTTAACGTGTGATTATGAATAATAACGAACTCATCGCATCTCTGATCCATATCGACGGCGTATCGGAGGCTGACATCCTCTCCCTCCTGGCCCAGCCGAAAGATCTCGGCTATGCCGACGTCGCGCTCCCCTGCTTTCGTTTCGCGAAGGCTCTCCGCAAGTCCCCCGTGGATATCGCGGTAGATCTCGCGGGGAAGATCTCGGCGGATCTCCCCCCTTTCCTCCTCTCCTGCACCGCGCTGAACGGATACTTGAACTTTAAGTTTTCCAGAGAGGACATGGCGAAGGAGACCCTCCTCAAAGTCAAGCGCGAGGGGACGTCTTACGGTCACTCCGACCTCGGCAAAGGCAAGACCATCTGCATCGACTACTCCTCCGTGAATATCGCGAAACCCTTCCATATCGGGCACCTCTCCTCCACCGTGATCGGCGGGGCGCTCTCGAGGATCTTCCGCACGCTGGGCTATAACGTCGTGGGGATCAATCACCTCGGCGATTGGGGTACGCAGTTCGGCAAGATGATCGTCGCCTACAAGAAATGGGGCGGCGGCATGGATATCAAAAAGAGCGGCGTCAGGGAGCTGAATAAACTCTACGTCAGATTTCACGAAGAGGCGGAGAAAGATGAGAGCCTGAACGACCTCGGCAGAGAATACTTCAAACGCATCGAGGACGGCGACCCCGAGGCGCTCGCCCTCTTTGAGCAGTTCAAGGAGGTCTCACTCCTCGAGGCGAAGCGGGTCTATGACAGGCTCGGCATCACCTTTGAGAGCTACAACGGCGAGAGTTTCTATAACGACAAAATGCAGCCCGTCCTCGATCTCCTCAGCGAGAGAGGACTCCTCGTGGAGTCAGAGGGGGCAAAGGTAGTGAACGTGGGCGAGGATATGCCTCCCTGCCTGCTCGTCAGATCGGACGGCGCCACCCTCTACGCGACGCGCGATCTCGCCGCCGCATATTACCGCAAAAAGACCTACGACTTCTACAAGTGTCTGTACGTCGTGGCGTATCAGCAAAACCTGCATTTCAAGCAGGTATTTAAGGTAATCGAAATGCTCGGCGAGCCCTGGGCGAAGGATCTCGAGCATATCGCCTTCGGCATGGTCTCCCTCGCCGACGGCACGATGAGCACCCGCCAAGGTAAGGTGGTATATCTCGAGGACGCCCTCGACGCCGCCGTGCAAAAGGCGAAGGAGATCATCAACGTCAAGAGTCCCGATCTCGAGGGCAAAGAGGAGATCGCCGAACAGGTCGGCGTAGGCGCCGTGATCTTCGGCGCTCTGCAAAATAACCGCATCAAGGATATCACCTTCAGCTACGACAAGATGCTGAATTTCGACGGAGAGACCTGTCCCTACGTCCAGTACACACACGCGCGCGCGAATAGTCTCCTCGAGAAAGCAGGGGACTTTGACCCCACCAAGGCGGACTTTACCTCTCTCGAGAACGCGCACGAGCTCGTCAGCGCGATCGCATCCTTCGAGGGCGCGATCAAAGCCGCCGCGGACAAGCGGGAGCCGAGCATCGTGACTCGCCTCGCGATCGACGTCGCCGAGATGTTTAATAAGTATTATATCGACAATCGCATCTTGAACGCCGACGAAGGGATCAAAGAGGCGCGCCTCCTTTTGACCTTTGCGGTAAAGCAGGTCTTGCAAAACGCACTCCTACTTCTCGGGATCGCCGCGCCGAATAAGATGTGACGAGGGACTCTCTCGGATCAATGCCACGTACTCGGGGACGCGCTCCTCGCGGATGGGCATCGGTCGATGTCCCTCAAAAAAGAGGACGAAGGCGGGAGAGATGCTCCCCCATCGGTCCATTCTCTTAAAATCTGTCAGTTTCCCTTCGCGGATCAGACGTCGCAAGACGGCGTGATAATTGTAGTACATACTCTCAGTATGCATTATTTGCGCGAGGGGTATCCGACGCTTTGTGCGGATATTCGGGGAGATATCCTCGCTCGCCGTCAGAGTCTCCCCCGAGCATCGTTTCCGCAACGCGATAATTGTAAAAAAAATTATTATTTATTTATCAAAAAAGTGTTTACAATTATATTATTTATCCATATAATAATGGAACGAACAAAAACAGCCTGAAAAGGAGGTATCTTATGCCGTCTTATAAACTATGTCCGCGCTGTCAACTGAATTACATCCCCGAGGACGAGGATTACTGCGAAGTCTGCAGAGAAGAGCTTCGCGGGGTGCATTTTGAGGAAGATGAGGATGATAACTACACCAAGACCTGCCCGAGATGCGGCGCGCTCATCCCCGATGACGCAGATTACTGCGAGAACTGCAGACAGGATCTCGAGGATAAGCTCGAGACAGAAGACGAGGATTGGGATAGCGAGGATCGCGTAGAGGACGGCGAAGGCCTCGATGCCGATGCCGAGGATACCCTCGACGAGGACGTCCTGCCCGACGGCGAGAGCTTTGGGGACGAGGAAGGCTTCGGTGACGATGACGACTTTGACAAAGAGGAGGAAGAGGAAAGCCCCTCCAATGACGACGACATCTACGGCTTCGAGACAAACGTGGACGTGAACGACTACGAAGACGACGAAGACGACGAGAATAAAGATGACGACGAATGATGATAAGCAGCAGCGAGAGCCGCTGCTTTTTGATTAGGAATAAGACGGCGACGCCGCGTGAAGCAGCCCCCTATGCGACCGTGAAGGACTTCCTGCGGAAGCGTGAAGGACGCGCTCCGCGTGCGTGAAGTGTCGAGCAATGCTCGACGCTATGGAATAATTCAATTAAAATCAGGAGTAAAGGCTCCCGTAAAACGGCCGGTGAGGGGTCTTCTCCTTCGTCCTTTACTTGCGATCCACCCATTATGATGATAAAAAGAGAGCGGCGAATCTCTCGCCGCTCTCTTTATCGTAGCCGATATTACTTTTCGGAATCGGCCTTTGCCTCGGCTTCCTCCATCTTCGCCTTATCGTCGGCGGAGAGGAGTCTCACGGGGGTGATCGTCGCATCCTTGCCGGAATGGATATCGACCTCGGAGAGCTTGATGCGCGCCATATAGTCGTAGTCGTCATCGAGGATAAAGTAGAAGTATCCGTCGAAATACTCCGCACCGGTGAAAGAGGTCATAAACTTCTCTTCCGTGCTGTATGCCTTGTAGACGTTGGACTCATTATCCATAGCGAAATACATGAGGATAGAGTCGCTATTCAGGAAGTAGAAGGTGTCATTCTCGATGCAGAGCAGAGTCGAGAGGTTGAGCGAGCCGTAGCTCTTGACCGCACGACCGTCGGTGTAGTAGATGCGAGCGTTGGAGCCGGTCTTGACCACGCCTTCCGCATAGCTGATGGGATAGAGCTCACTCAGCTCCTCGGTGGAGAGGCGAACCTCTTTGGACGCGAGGAATGAGAAATTTTTGTCCTGGAACTCATAGGCATAGGTGCCTACCACGGTGCCGCTCGAAGAGGTGCCGATGTAGGAAGTCTTGGTGTAGTAGATCGCGAGCTTCTCATCGGTCACTGAGGTCGCAACGATGGAGATATTGTAGGTGGTATCGGAATAGGTCTCCTCGTCGATCAAGGTCTTCTTGTTCTCGCCGCGGGGATCGCAGACGTAGAGGATATTGGAGTACTCGTACTCCTTCTCGGAATTTTTCGTATAAAGGACGTAATCCGCCACGGAGGTCGCCGCGCCGGGGGTGTACTCCTCATTCTTGGTGAAATAGACCGCGGTGACGTCCTCGTCGATGAGGTCGCCGGGCTTGTCCTCCTTGAACTTCTTGACAGCGAGATCCTTGCTGTAGAGCTTATTCTCCGAGCTGTCGAGGTAGATGAGAGCAGAGGAAGTGTAATGATACTTGACGTCGGTGTCTTCAATATTCAAGATCACCTGCGTACCGGTACCGTCGATCTTGGTACGCATAAACTGCAAGGTGCTCGTCTGCACCGTACCCGACCTGTCCTCTTCGGCGCTCGGGCTCACGTAATAGATCCATTCGCCATAGATAGAGAAACCCACGTTCTCGGAGTCAGCCATCACGCTCTTCGGCACGACGATGGTGTAGTCGTCGCCGATGGTGCCGTCCTCCGCATAGGATACGCGAACGATCGCGCCCTTCGTGACGTTGCCGAACCAGTTCTGCTTGCCACTATCGGTCAGATAGCCCGAATAGCCGTTCACGAAATAGAGATAGCCGCCCTGCTTGACCACAAGTCCGCCGTTGCTCTCGACGGTGGCATTCGGATCGCCGCCCGAGATAGCGTCGGCTTTATAGCTCTCGCAAGCGAACGTGGCTAAAAGCACGCAGGCGAGCAAGGCGATCGCAACTATTGCTAAAATAACTTTTTTACGCATGATATAATCTCCCGATTCTGTCTATACAAAGGAATAGATTATCCCTCTGATAAATAATTATAGTATAAACAATCAAATATTGCAATTATTTTGCGCGACAAAATCATACCGAGCCCATTTTTCGCGCGTTTTACTCTCCAAGGAGAGTATGGGCAGGTAAGGAGGTATATATGCCATTTCGACGAATCTTACTCAAAAATCGATCGGGAGTCCCCGTCGCAAGCGTCACCCTCACCGACAGGCGTCCCATCGTCACCCTGCCCGAGGGGATCGCGGCGCTCCTCATTCTAAGCGACGAGATCACCCTTCCCGCGAGCGAAAGTACATTCGCCCATCCCGTGGGGAATAAGCCCTTCTCCCTCCTCGCGAGGAAGGATGGAGAGCTCCTCTTCGGCTCTACTCTCCCCGAGGAGGCTGCCGCCTTCGCGAAATGGAGGCTATTGACCGCCCTCGAGGAGAAAAAACGCACGCCGCTCGCCCCTACAGAGTCCCTTGAAAAGAGGGAAACGGACGAGGTAGCAGAGCAAGCGGAAAGCGCCGAGGACGCGCTCCGAAAAAGCACCGAAGAGATCCTCCAAAGCGAGCAAAGCTCACCTCTCGAGGAGAGCGAAACGTCAGACGGCTCGGGAGTCCCGAGCAAACTCGAACGAGCGGAAGCTCTCCTCCGAAAAGGGACGCCCTTCACCCTCTTTGACAGCGTAATGCCGGGATCAAGGTGGGCGATCATCAAAGAGGACGCCGCGGAATACCTGATCGGGATCACGGGAGAGGGAGAGGAGAGTCGCATCCTCTTCGGCGTGCCCGGCGCGCGGGACTTTCCCCCTGACGAAGGGAGACTCTGGTCCTTCTTTCCGAGTGAGGAAAGCGAGGAGATCGGATACTTCCTGACCGAAGCAGAGGAGATATAATGGGCGGCAGAGCGGGAAAAAGACGTCTCGGCTCCAGCATCACTCAAGGCTGATGCTCCAAAGTAAAAGCAAATACAAAACGAGCGCTCCCTTCCTCCCTTTTCTTTACGATCCGTAACTGCGCGGACACGCGCAACTTCAGTTGACAAAGTCAAACTTCACTGTTCCACAGGAACAACCTCACTTTCCCATAGGGAATACTTCACTCTAAAAAAAAGGAGGGCAAGCAGCCATTAGCTGCTTGCCCTTTTTGATCTTTTTCCAGCCTTATACAGCAGGAATTACTTGGTCAAGAACATCTCACCGGCCTGTCCGATCAGCCCGGCAACAGTCTTGTTATTGATGAAATCAACGATCAGCTGCGCGAGCACGTTACCGACGCTCGGTTTGTCCTCCGCGGGGAAGATCGACTCCTCCTCACCCGTCAGATCGGGAAGGAGACCGGCCTCCTCTTCCGTGCCATCCAGTCTCTCGGCGTAATCAGATCCCCACTTTCCGTGGAAGTCGGAGAGCCTGACAGTGGTGGAGTTCTCGACGGTGCCTTCGCCATCTGCGATATCGAATTTGGTCTCAACGAACCAGGTCTCACGATCCTCGCTGCGTACAGCCTTGAAATCAAAGATGTAGGTGCGTCCGGACGCAAGGGTGAGCTTGAAGTTGATATCGAAGGTCCTATCCTGGCTGTCATCGAAGGTCAGCTCGTAAACCTTGCCATCGTACTTCACGGTGATATACGTGACCTTCGTGGCTACACCCACCTTGTTGCCATCTTCGTCAGTGTCGATCTCGTTGATATACACTTTGACGTACTCGGGATCATTACCGATATTCTTGATCTTCGTCTTGAAGGTCTTATTGATCATATTGATGACCTCATTGACTACATCGGGAGTGATCTCCGCGGAGAGAGCGAACTCGGGATCAACGACAGCGTTGATGACCTGACCCTTGAGGTAATTCTCATAGAAATCCTTAATGGTGGAGATGTACTCGCCGATCTTCTCGGTGCTGATATCTGCACCTGCGGGCGGCTCGGGATCCGCCTCGGGATCCGCCTCGGGGGCGGCATCCGTATTCATCAGGCCCATGATCATGGACACGATGAGCTTCACCATATCGTCGCCGAAGATGATCTTTGCGCTCTCGTAGGGCTGAGCCTCGACATAGTAGGTATCTTCGGGAATGGGATCGCCGACCGCGAAGCCTTCTTCTGCGAGATCCACTTTGACATACTCGCCATTAACCAGCTTGTAGTAGTCCTTATCCAAGAACGTCTCGGTGGCAGCGAGCTGATAGTCGAGGATCACGATCATGCCGTTCTCGACAGCGAGACCGTTCCAGTTATTGTGTTCGGTGTCCATACCGAGCCAGAGCATGAGCTCTTTCTGCATGTTCTCGAGGGTGCTGACGTGGAAGGTATAGACCTGCTCGCCGTCATCGTCGGGGAGATCAAAGACGGTACCGCTCATCGTGAGGATCTTGGTCGCCTGCTCGTAGCTGATAGAGAAGAAGTTGGCAGCAGTCTTCTCGTCGTACTCATCGCCCACGGATCTCTTGATCACGAGAGCCGCTCTCGCGGTGCTGTCTTCACCATTCGCAACGATCTCGAAGGGGTTGATATCGGTCGCGAGGTCGAAGTGGAAGGTCGCCTCATAGGGATCCTTATCGGTTTCCTCGTGCTTGATATAGAGATTACCGCTGAGATCGACGTTCGTCGGGCTGAAGTACTCGGCATTCGTCTTTGCATCCGCGGGAATAACGTTCTGAACGGTGCCCGTCTTCAGGAAAGAGAAGTCATCCATATAGATGGAGAAGCTGATCGCAGGAATGGGGAGCACTTTCCTTCTCGAATCGCCCTCCGGATAGTTATTCAGCTTGAACTCGCACTTCGGGATGTTGACAGAGAGCTCAAAGCCGGTGAGCATACCCGTCGTCTGATCGATCTTGCCACCGATCGTGAGGTGACCGAGGAGGCCGCTGAGGTTCGCGATCTGGATGTTCATTTCGTCAAGGAGCGGGTGGCTGAGGGTGGGGAAGATCGTCGAGATCTTGCTCACCGCAGCGCCGAGGTTGATATCGATATAGACATTACCTTCATTCTCGTATGCTTTCGCAACGAGGTTTGCCGCGATCTCGACAACGGTATCGATGCCCTTGCCCTCCTGTCCAAGCGCGGTGAGCAAGCTGGTGAGCCCATTGACCTCGATCGGAGCATTGGTTTTATCCTTGAAGGTAAGCACGCCGCCATTTGCCTCGGAGAAGGTATTGGGGATCAGACTCTCGATGTAGCCGAGAATGTCAACGTAGCTGATATATTTGTAGTAGTGGATGACCTGGTTGGAGGCATCGCGCTCGAGCTTGCCATCCGCACCCGTCTTGGAGTACATAATGTAGAGCTTATTCGCCTCCGCCGTAGCAGCCGCATCGTAGAAGATGCCGAAGATCTCGTCTCCGTCGCCATTCACGACCACGAGACCCACCTCGTTGGACGCCTTGTTATTATAATCGTATTTGACGACGTCCTTCTGCTGGTCGTCTTTGCCGACGACGGTGCCCTTCTTGGTCAGATCGATATTGCCCTTGATGCGGAGACCGTACTTCTCACCGCCGACAGACAGACCGATCTCGCCGTCCGCGCCGAACTTACCGGTCACAGAGTTGCCGGTGACTTCGTTGACCATCTTGATGCCTGCCAAGAGGAGCGGGTCGATCATCTGGAACGCGGTCTTGCTCTCACTGATCCATTCGTCCTGCAGCTTGGTACCTGACCAAGCAGCGTACTCGAGGACCTGCGCCGCTTTGTTCTGGAAGCTGAAAGAAATGGGCGCCGAGAGTCTCGTATCGGTATAGCTGACCGTGATATTGTAGGCGCCGCCTTCCTCATCGCCCTCAAAGGTGACTCTGACGTCGGAGTACTTGACCGGCTTTCTCGTGGTAGAGGTGAGATAGAAGACGTCCCTCTGCGCGGAGTTCAAAAGGTCGGTCTTCAAGCTCTTTTTCTGATCGCTGACCATATGCTCTTCCTGTGCGTTGATCTTGAGCCAGGAATCGATATACGCCTCGATCTTGTCCTTCACGGCCGCCTGGTTGCTCTCATCAACAGTAAGCTTATCGGACGAGCCGCCGTTACCGCCCGAGCCGCTGCCCGAACCGCTGCCCGAACCGGATCCATTGCTTCCTCCGTCGCCGGTGCCGTCGTCCGTGGTGTCTTTATTGCCGCACGCCACGAAGGTAAAGACCAGCACTATGCAGAGAAGGATAGCAATTATGATGCCTATCTTTTTCTTCATAAATAAACCTCCAAAAAAAGATTTTTGTATCCCTATAATATCACACGTGCGCACATTTGTCAAGACGTATCGCGATTTCAGGGGCGGCAAATCTTGGCAGAGAAAAGGGGACTTTCGCCCTTTTTCAAGGGGAAAACGGGGAAAGCGGATGTCTCGGGTGAAAAAAATCGTAGAAAAAAGGATAATCGCAAAAGCTCGATCCATACTATCTCGATGAAAGCATCTACTCTGTCAAAAAGGATAAAACACGACTTCGGAGAGAGCTCCGACCTGCTCGTCCGTCCCGCCGTCGTCGGGGGCAAGGAAGGCTGTTACTTTGCGATCGAGGGGCTGATCGACAAGGAAATGCTCGAGGAAAGGGTCATCAGACCTCTCTCCCTTCCCGACGTCGATCTCGCCGAGATAGAGGGGGAGGTCTATCTCTCCTCCCCCGTAAAAAAGGCGCGCACCGCCGAGGAGGCGGAAAAGGCGATCGCAGAAGGGATGACCGCCCTGCTCCTCGACGGCGAAAAGGAGATATACCTCTTTTCCGCCAAAAAGTGGGAGCGCCGCTCGGTGGAGGAACCACCCACCTCCAGCGTGATCAAGGGTCCGCGCGAGGGCTTTACCGAGGACGTCGGTGTGAATGCCGCTTTGCTCCGTCGCCGAATCAAAAATCGCTCCCTCGTGATCCGCGAGATGACGATCGGAAAATACACCTCTTCCAAGGTCATCGTGTGCTATCTCTCGGACGTCGCGGCGAAAAAGACGGTGGATCTCGTGACCGAAAGACTCGAGCACGTGGACATCGACGGCGTCATCGACAGCTCCTATCTGACGAAATTTCTCGAGGACGATCCCTCCTCCCTCTTTCCGCAGGTGGGCTCTTTCGAAAAGCCCGACGTCGTGGCGGCGAAACTGCTCGAGGGGCGAGTCGCCATCCTCTCGGACGGCAGTCCCATCGCGCTGACCGTACCCCACGTCCTGATCGAGAGCTTTCAGGACAGTCAGGACTATTTCAAGAGAAACAGCAGGGTGACCGTCACCCGCTTCCTGCGCCTCTTCGGCGCGATCATCGCCCTCTTTCTCCCCGCAGCGTTCGTCGCCGTGCAGGAATTTCAGTATCAGGTCCTGCCTTTGAAGTTTCTCATCACCATCATCAACAGCACCAACGGCACACCTCTCTCTCCGACCCTTGAGATGGTGCTCGTTCTATTGATCTTTGACATACTGAACGAGGCGAGCGTGCGTATGCCCCGATACGTCGGTATGGCGCTCTCCATCGTGGGCGCTATCGTGCTCGGGGAGACGGCGGTCAGCGCGGGACTTCTCAGCTCCCCCGCCGTGCTCGTGACGGCACTCTCCTCGATCGGACTCTATCTCGTCCCCGACGACGTCGGGACGTACAGCCTGCTCCGTCTGGTCTTTGTCGCCGCGGCGGCGCTCGTGGGACTCCTCGGGATCATCTTTGCCGTGCTGATCCTCACCCACCATCTCGTCACCCTCGAGAGCTTCGGCGCGAACTATACGAGTCCCTACGCGCCCCTTATAAACGCCGACCTGAAGGACGGCTTTATCAAGCGTGAGCTCCCCGATATGACGATGCGCCCCGAGACGATAGACAACCAAAATCATACCCGCATCGCAAAGGACGCTTTCCTAGAAGCGCATACGGGAGAGGAGGACAGTGATGAAGAGTGACGTAGCGCTGATCGGACTGAAAGAGACGAGGAAAGTCTCCTACTCGGAGGGGGCGCTGATCGCGGTGATCCTCGTGATCGCGACGAAGTTCTGCACCCTCCCCTCCGTCCTCGCGGGGATCGCGGAGAGCAAGGCGGTGTGGGCGGCGGCGATCCTGACCGCGCTCGAGCTCGCGACGGCTTTCTTTGCCATTAAAGCGGCGAAAGGGGGCGGTCTCCCCGCTCTCGATCTGCCGCAGGGGGTCAAGTATGCCGTTTATCTCTTCTTTGCCCTCTTTTTCACGCTGAAACTCGCATCGTTCACCCGCGAGATCTCCACCTACTACGCTCTTTCCCTCTTTGAGAACGTGCCCGTCCTCCCCGTGATGATGATCACACTCGTCGCCTGCGGGATCATCACGCGCAAAGGGTATGCCGCGATCGGCAGGATGCTCGAGCTCTTTATGTGGCTCTTTGTCTTTGTCTTTTTCTTTATCGTGATCTTTACCCGCACCGAGGGGGATCTCTTCAACGCCCTCGCGATGATCAGCCCCGACGCCGAAGGTCTCGGAAAGGGAATCGCGGCGGGCGCGGCGTGGCAGGGAGACAGCGCGATCCTCGCCTTTCTCGATCTCAGAGGCGAGCAAAGGTTCTCTCCCCACGCGAAGGGAGAGGCGATCCCGCCCGAACGAAAGAAAGCGAAGCGGCGCATCGCCCTTGCCACCGCCCTCTTTTCCCTCCTCGCGGTCGTCCTCTTTTACGCGGTCTTCACCGCCGCTTACGGAGACGCCGCCAAGATGACGGACTATGCCTTTATCAAGCTGACCGCCTTTCGCGCAAATACCGACGAACTCGGCTCTGCGGACTGGCCCGTCATCATCCTATGGTCGGTCGTGACGACGATCTATCTGACTCTCCTCTTGATCTCGGGCAGAGAGTGCCTGTACGGACTCATCGGAAAGGAAAAGGATGCGAAAAGATCGGTGATCCCCCTCTTTCTCCTCGGGGGGAGCGCCATCCTCTTTGCGCTATTCTATCTCGGCGAGGAGGGAGACTATCAGGACTTTATGACGAAGGTCGGCCCCTTTCCCGCCTTTCTCGCGATGGCTACGACGATCGGGCTCGGGATCTACGTGATCGCGCGGCACAAAGGAGGCAAAAATGAAGAGTAGGACAAAGAGGATCATCGCGATCGCGCTCATCACCGTCGCCTGTGCCCTCCTCTCGGGACTCATCGTCTCACAACCCGTGCTCAATCGCGGCGTCGTCGTGGGAATGGGGGTGGACGAGACCGAGAGCGGCAACGTCGAGGTCACGATACAGATCGCCGTCGCGGGAGAGAGCTCGGCGCCCGGCGCCCCAAATCGTTACGCCGTGGTCAGCAGCGAAAGCACCACCCTGATCGGCGCGATGGAGGAGATCTCCCGCATCCTCGCCTATAAACCCGCCTACTTTCACTGTCATATCCTCGTCATCGGGGAGAGGCTCGTGACGGAAGGAGTGCGCGAGGTCACGACCCAGCTCTTCGCCGAAGACTCGGTCATGGACGACGTCGCCATCCTCGCGGCGCAGGGTACGGCGAAGGAGACCCTCGAGAGGAGCGTCTCGGTGCAGGGAGCCGCCTCCATCTATCTCCAACAGCTCAATAAGATCAACAGTTCGACGGGCGGGCACCCTACGACCACCCTAAAGAGCTTCGTGACCGCCTTTGAGACAGAGGGGTACACTCCCTTTCTCCCCTGGGTGGAGGCTGTCCCCGTTCCCCGCGCGATCGGGGGCGCAGATACGGGAGGGGACGAACAAAACTACGCCTTTGACTGTTCAAAAACCGTTCTCTTTGACGAGGAGGGGCGCGGTAGTGTGGAGAGCGAGGAGGTGACCGTCGCGATCGGGCTCACGGGAGAGGCGGACGGCATCCTGCTCCCCATCACGACGGAGGAAGGATTTATGGACGTATATATCAAAAAAAGTATGCATCTATGGCACATCGAGAAGGAGGGAAAGATCGTCCTTCGCCCCCTCTACTGCGTCAAGGTCATCGCGACCGATCTCGAGGAGAGTCCCAAGGATATCCCCGACGAAAAGGTGGAGAGCGAGGTGAAAAAATACGTGGAGAAAGTCATCACGGAGAGCTACGCTCTCGCCGAGATAAAAGCGCTCGATCCCTTCTCTCTAAAAGGGAAATATCATAAAAAGTACGGGAAAAAGCAGGACGCCGAGATAGATTTTTCCCTCGAGATCAAAGTCGTCGTCAGCGACGCGTGATCATTCGAGTCCGAGTTTCTTGAGCAGTTTGGGTTTGCCGCGCTTCGCGAGACGGCGCTCCAAATAGATAAAGAGGACAAAGATCCCCGCGCCGCAACCGCTGAGACCGATCAGGACGTAGAGCATCTTGGGGGTGAGCTCGGTGATCTTCATCATATTGAAGAGATCAGGCATGATCAGCCAGCCGAGGAGATAGAAAGCGAGCATCGTGAAAAAGATCGCCGCGTGCTTGCCGTCCATCGGGAGACAGGCGCGGAAGAGCACCATAAAGGTAGCGATCGCGACCATCAGGATGGAGAGCATATCCGCCTCCGCCACCGTGAGAGAGAGGGGGAGTATCAGGATCTGTATCGCGACGATACCCACCACGACGGTGAGCGCCCCGGGGAGAGCTCGCCGCAAAGCATTATAGATAAAACTGCCCTGCGCCCTTTCGTGATTCGGCTCCAAAGCGAGGAGGAAAGAGGGGATCCCCGTAGCGGTCACGCTGACGAGGGTCAGGTGAGAGGGCTCGAAGGGATAGGAGCCGATAAATAGGAAGATGATCGCGAGCAAGGTCGCGTAAATGGTCTTGACGAGATACAAACAGGAGGAGCGCTGGAGATTATTGATGGATCTGCGCCCTTCCGCCACGACGTAGGGCATGGAGGCAAAGTTCGAGTCGAGGAGCACGAGGGAGGAGACGCTCTTTGCGACGTCGCTGCCCGACGCCATCGCGACGGAGCAGTCCGCCTCCTTCAAGGCGAGGATGTCGTTGACTCCGTCTCCGGTCATCGCGACAGTATGTCCGTCCGCCTTCAGCGCCTTGATGAGACCGAATTTCTGCTCGGGAGTCACCCTGCCGAAGATCTTGTATTCACGCGAAAGCGCGGCATAGTCGGGAGAGTCGCCCCAGGTCGCGGCATCGGTATATTTGTCTGCGCCGTCGAGACCCACCTTTCTCGCGATCGCTGCGACGGTCACGGGGTTATCGCCCGAGATCACGCGGATATCCACCTTTTCTTCCTTAAAAAAGCGCAAGGTGTCCGCCGCCTCGTCGCGTATCTTATCCTCGATCAGGATAAATCCGAGTATTTTCTGCCCGCGGAGCACTCTGTCCGCGCCGATCTTCTCCGTTCTCGCGACGCAGAGCACGCGCTGACCCGCCGCCTGATACTCCTCGCATTTCTCACGATAGAGGGGAGCTAGCTCGGGAGCGACAAACTCCAGAGCGCCCATCACAATGCCGCCGTCTTCTCCCGTCACGCCGCTCCATTTGCGGTCGGAGGAGAAGGGGATGGGCTCGCCCGACGGTAAGACCTCGAGATCTGCGACGTACTCCTTGGCGGCGAGATAGGTGGGGTTATTATCGGGTACGGTCGTCACGATATGCGCGATCGCCTCCTTGATCTCCCCTTCCTCTCCGTCGATGGGGACGACGCCGGTGCAGATCATGCGCCCTTCCGTGATCGTACCCGTCTTATCTAAGCAGAGCACGTCCACGCGGGCGAGGGTCTCGATACTGTATAAGTCCTGCGACAGGGTCTTGTGCCGAGAGAGGCGCACCACCCCGACGGCAAAGACCGTCGTCGAGAGGGCGATGAGACCCTGCGGGATCATCGCGAGCACACTGCCCGACATCCTGAGCACCGCTTCCTCCGCGCTATTCTCGGCGACGAGGAGCTGCTTGAGCAAGATGGCGACGCCGAGAGGCACCACGATGATACTCATCAGACGAATGATCGCACGGAGAGACTTCAAGATCTCGGAATTTGACTTTTTGATATACCTCGCGCCTGCGGCGATCTTATTGGCGTAATTATCCTTGCCGACGTGCACGACGCGCGCCGAGCACCTGCCGCTCACGACGAAACTGCCGCTCTTCAGCTCCTCCCCCTCTCGCTTGGTGATGGGGTCGGACTCTCCCGTGATCATACTCTCGTTGACCTCGATCATCCCGCCCACGATCACGGCGTCGGAAGAGATCTGTCTCCCCGCCTCGAGGATCATCAGGTCGTCTGTGACGAGCTCCTCCACGGGGATCTCGCGTTCCTCGGCGTCTCGGAGCACCTTTACGCGGGGTGCGGAGATCAAGGAGAGCTTCTCAATGGTCTTTTTCGCGCGTATTTCCTGAAATATTCCGACGAATAGATTAAAAAAGACGATCCCCATAAAGAGGACGTTTCTCCATTCCCGCCCATCGCTCATCACGAGGATCAGCACGGCGAGCAAAAAGTTTACCGCATTGAAAAGGGTGCAAAGATTATCGCGCACGATCTTAAAGATGCTCTTGGTCTGCAAGTCCTGCCTGCCGTTCACTTTGCCGGCGGCAACGCGCGCTTTGACCTCCTCCTCAGTCAGCCAGAGGGCGGTCTGTTCTGCCTCCTGTACCCCTTCCTTCTCGTTCATCTCAGTTTTTCCTTTGTCTCGTGTATTCGTACATACCGATACCTGCCGCCACGGAGACGTTCATCGAGGAGATCTCCCCCGTCATCGGGATACGCACGGTGGCGTCCGACAGTTTCTTGGTCAATTGTGACACGCCGCTCCCCTCTGCGCCGAGGACGAGCGCGACGTCTCCCTTGAGATCGGCTTTCGAGATGTCCTCTCCGTCCATATCCATCGCATAGACCTTAAAGAAGAGATCCTTCAGATCGCGGATCACGTCGTTGATATTGGTCACGCGGGCGACCTTGACGTACTCCGCCGCGCCGCAAGAAGTCTTGATCACGGTATCGTTGACTGCGACCGCTCTGTGCTTTCCGATCACGACGCCCGACGCGCCGAGACACTCCGCGCTACGCAGGATACTGCCGAGATTGTGCGGGTCCTCCACCCCGTCGAGGATCACGACGAGACGGCTCCCCTCATCTCCCGCGAGGATCTCCTCCATATCGCTGTAGGAAAAGTCCGTCGTGTAGGCGACGACCCCCTGATGCTTGCCGCTCGGGGAGAGCTTATCGAGGTTTTCCTTAGAGCAAAAGACCGCCTTCGCACCGCGTTCCTTCGCCGCGATCGCGATGGACTCTGCCATCTTGTCCCCCTTCTGCACGCAGATCTTGTCGATCGTGCGTCCCGCTTTGACCAGTTCTTTTACCGCATTTTTCCCTTCTACGATCATACTTTCTCCATCATCTCAAAGAGCTCTTGCAAGCGCTCTGTCTCCCCTATGAGATATAAATAGCCGATCACAGCCTCCAGCCCGCTCGCGCGGCGGTAGTCGGTCACGGAAAAATTCTTCGCGTGGTGGCGGCTCTTGCTGTTTCTCGCACGATGATAGATCTCGCTTTCCTCCTCGGTGAGGTGAGGAAGGATCCTCTCCGCCTGCTCAGACTGGGCGTGAGCGTTGACCTCCGCCGAAGCCTTCTTATGCAGGGCGCTCGCCTTTTCGCCGCAGGAAAGGGCGACTTTTGAGCGCACGTAGAGAGTCTCCACGCCGTCGCCCACAAAGGCGAGGACGAGAGGATTCATCTGTTTGACCTTATTTTTCTCTTGGGGTGAGATAATCATACTTTTTTCCTACGGTTATTATAGTATATTCTCCGTCGGAAATCAATGAAATCACCCTACTCTCCCTCCCTCTTTCTCGCGAAAAAGAGGATTTCTTAGAGGAAGTGAAAAAAGTGACCGATCCCCCCTTCTCATTTCGCCCTTCGCCGCATATCCTATGAGCGTGTGGAAATGTGCACGCCGAGGGGTCGATTGTGGATAACTCGGTGGATAAGTGGACTACTTATGCAAAATTTGCATTTTTCACGTATAAAAATGCGCTTTTTGTCACAAAGAAGGAGAGAAGTATGTTCAAAGTGATCAAGCTGAAACGCATCCTCATCGTTCTCGTCGCCCTCGTCCTGGCGGCGGCTGTCATCGTCGCCGTGGTGCTCTCGGTGCGCGGGGGGAGCGCCGAAAACGCCTTCTCACCTCTCCCCAAAAGAACTATCGTGATCGACGCGGGGCACGGCGGTCAAGACCCCGGCGTCACGGGGATACGCACGGGAGTCAAGGAGAGCGATCTGAACCTGATGACCGCCCGCGTGCTCAGCGAGATCTTTCTCTCCGCGGGATATCGAGCGGTACAGACCCGCTACGACGAGGAGAGCACCGTGGAGGGCGCCTTTGATAAGACGGCGGATATGGCGGCGAGGCGAGAAGTCATCCGCAACGCAGCCCCCGACGCCGTGATCTCCATCCACATGAATAAGTACGAGGACACCTCCCGCCGCGGCGTGCAGGTCTTCTATACGACGGAGGCGTCACGCGAGCTCGCCTTGAACATTCAAAAGCACCTCAATCAAACGATGAATATGCCCACCCTCGGCAAGGAGTTTGACCCCATTCACGGCGACTACTATATCGCGGACAACGGCGATATCCCCTCCGTCATCGTGGAGTGCGCCTTTCTCTCCAACCCCATCGACGAGTCTCTGATCTTGAGCGCCGACTACAGGCTGCGACTCGCGTCCGAGATCGAGGTCGCGGTGGCGAGACACCTAAAGGCGAGCGTATAGAGTGGCCGGTTTCTCGATCTATAATAAAAAGGCTCTCTCAAGCGAGAAAGCCTTTTTTGTTTTGGGATAATCGAGGGGAGATCAGGGCTCTTTCTTATCGGTCTCCTGCATCTCCTCGATCTCGTCAGTGACGACCGAGCTGCCCTGGACGGTCTCCTCGATCGGACGCTCCTCGGGATGCTTGGACAGCTTACCGAAGAAGGCGCTGATCTTGTCGTCGATCTTATCGATGATGCCCTTCTTATTGAGGAAGTAGAGGAGCACCAATACTGCCGCGAGGAGTACTGCGCCGATGCCGAGGGTCAAGCCCGCGCTGGCGCCGTAGGACTCACCGAACGGAGTTGCCGCGATGAATCCCATCACGAGATATACGATACCCGAAAGGATCGCGATCAGCGTCGCATAGGGGAGCTGGGTCTTCACGTGGTCGATATGGTTACACTGCGCGCCCGAGGACGCCATGATCGTGGTATCCGAGATCGGGGACACGTGGTCGCCGTACACCGCGCCCGCGAGAACTGCAGACATGGTGAGGAAGAAGAGGCCTTGGCTGATATTGACATCGATCACCGCCGTAGCGATGGGGATCAATACACCAAAGGTGCCCCAGGAGGTACCCGTCGCGAAGGATAAGAGGCATGCGATCAGGAAGAAGACGAAGGGGATCACGCCGAGCGCCATCGAATCTGCCGTCAAATTGTTCTTAACGAAGAGCTTCGCCATCAAGGTGCCTTCGAAATCTTCGAGGGTTTCGCCTTTCGCTCCCATAATTCCGCTCAAGGTCCAAGCGAAAGTCAAGATCAGGATGGCGGGGACCATGGACTTGAAGCCGTCCACGATGGACTCCATACTTCCCTTGAAGGTGATCGCTTTGGTGCAGAGATAGAAGACGACGGTGATCACGAGAGCGACGAAGGAACCCATCGCAAGCGCGGAGCCCGCGTCGCAGTTGCTGAAGGCTTCAAGCACGGTCTCGGACTGGAGGGTCGTGCCGATGACTTCCGCATCCCAATCGTAGTAGAAACCGTTGTAGATCATCGCGCCGATACAGCACACGATCAAGGTGACGATGGGGAAGACGAGGTTGATGACCTTGCCCTTGACATTCTCATCCGCTTCGACGTCCTTGGCAGGGAGATCGGTCTCACCCGCGAGGAGGTCACCGGTGGTCTCTGCGATCTTCTCGTTTCTCTTCATCTTGAAGAGGTCGAGCTTGAAGATGACGGTCACCACCATAAAGGCGATGGTCAGGAGAGCGTACATATTGAAGGGAATGGTCTTGACAAAGGTCAAGATACCGTTCTCACCCTCGACGTTACCCGCAACAGCCGCCGCCCACGAAGAGATAGGAGCGATGATACAGATCGGCGCCGCGGTGGAGTCGATGAGATAGGCGAGCTTCGCATGGCTGACCTTATGCTTATCGGTCACGGGACGCATCGCGTTACCGACGGTCAAGCAGTTAAAGTAGTCGTCCACGAAGATCAGAGCGCCGAGACCGATGGTCGCGAGCTGCGCGCCTTTCTTGGTCTTTAGCTTCGTCGTAGCCCACTCGCCGTAAGCCTTTGAGCCGCCCGTCTTCACCATCAAGACGGCGAAGATGCCGAGGATCACGAGGAAGATCAAGATGCCGCCATTACCGCCGAGCGCAGCCCCCATCTTGATGAAGAGATTACTGATCGCCTCAACGGGATTGCCCTTTGCAAGGAACATCGCACCGGTGAAGATGCCCGCGAAGAGGGACAAATACACCTGCTTGGTGATCAATGCGAGTAAGATCGCGATGATTGCGGGCACGAATGCCCAAAAAGTTGCTTCCATATTTTTCTCCTTTCGCGCCCTGTGGGCGCATTGTGATCGAATTGATCGCCTTTCCCGGTAAAAAAGAAAAAGCGGCACGAAGAGCCGCCTAAACGTCAAAAAACAAGAAGTCGTGGGTGGATAGCTCTCCGCAATGATGCGACAGTGCGAGGGATATTCTCCCGCGCCCCAGAACGCACCGTTACAGGATCGAGCGCATCCTTCGGCGTGACTTCCTTTCCCACCGCAGGCTAGCCTGCCCTGCGGCTTATCATAAGTCACGCGCCTCTATCGAATGAAAGTAGTATATACCTATATGCACCTGTCGTCAAGGATTTTTTTGTATAAACTGCGATTTTTAGTGTATATATGCGTGAATGATGCGCGTAATATTGGGTTCGCGCGGGCGGAAAAGCATTTCCCTTTGACTTTTCGCCCCTTCGGAGGGTATATTGAGAGTATGAAAGATTTTGACGAAAGCAAGCTATCCTCCCTGTCTCACGCGGTCATACTATCCCGCACCGAAGAGACGGCGTCCACAAACGACGACCTGAAAGCCGCGGCGCGAACAGGCGCTCCCGACTATACTCTCCGCATCGCGGACAGACAGCTCGCGGGCAAGGGTCGATTGGGCCGCTCCTTCTACAGCGAAGGGGGACTGTATATGAGCATCCTGCTCCCCTGTAGAGAGGAGACGATATCCTTTCTCACCCCTGCCGCGGCAGTTGCGGTGGCGAGAGCGATCGAGGAGCTCACGGGCAAAGCCGCCCTCGTCAAATGGGTAAACGACGTCTATGTGGACGATAGGAAAGTGTGCGGCATCCTCGCAGAGAGCGTCGTCACGGAGAAGAGTCGCCGCATCGTCCTCGGGATCGGGGTAAATCTCGACACCCCGACGCAAGCCTTTCCCCCCGATATCCGCACGATCGCGGGATCGATCAGCGCGGATAGGAGCGCCCTCGCCGCGGCTATCCTCCGCCGCCTCTTTGCCCTTACGGACAAGGGAGACCTCGCCCTTATACGACGCGAATATCGCGAACTCTGCTTCCTCGTCGGGAGAGAGGTCATCGTACATAAAGAAAACGGCTGCCGCAAGGCAACCGTCACAGGTCTGACCGACGCACTCTCCCTCTCCGTCCGATACACTACGGGAGAAAGCGAGGATCTCGTCGCAGGAGAGATCAGCGTCCGCCTATTCGAGGACGAATCCCGATAGATCAAGACTCGCCGTATAGTGCGCTCCCCTCGGGTCGACTCGCGCGACGATGGTAAAGACCTTCACGCCGATGATCTTTCGGACTCTGTATTCCATACTGCCCTCTCCGAGATCAGTTTCGTTCAAGACGGTGCAGGAGCGCATCAAGTTTTCCACCGCGCTCACCCCCTCCGCAGTCAAATAATTCAATGTAAAAGAGTAGATCTCGCTCTCCTCGTCGAGGACTGTCACCGCGAGGCTTTCTCTCACACCCGGCAATCCCTCCAAAAAGTCGTGCGCCGCACTCGCATCGGGGATCGCCGCATAGTACACGCATTCCGCCCTGTGCTCCGCCGCCTGCGTTAAGAGGACGCCGCACCTCTCACAGCGCGCGTCTCCCCCTTCCGTTTCTTCCGAAGGATCGGCGATACCCTCGCCCTGTTTGGGGTCGTTCTCTCCCTCCCCTTCGCCGCTTTCCCCTTGACCTTCAAGGGAGGAGGTAGGGAGGAGCAGGGTGAGCTCCTCTCGCGTCAGATCGATCTCAACGACGGGGATCTCCGCACGGATATTCACCTCGTGATACTGCTCCGTACACTCGAAATACACATAGTAGGAGAGATGCTCGTACTCGTTGACCTTGCCCCACAGTTCGAGCCGTCCCTCGACGAGATCCTCCGTCTCGAGATAACCGCCTGCGGTGATCCGCGCCCTGCCGATTTCCTCACCTAGGACATAGATCGTAAAGTCACGGTCGGAGAGCAAGGAATTCATGCGGATATACCCGTCCTTGATAATGAGCTCGCCCGTGCCGTCAGAGGAGCCTGCGCCGTCATCATCGCTATGCGTTTCACCCTCCGAGGTCGCGCTGCCGCTCTCCGTCGAAGGGTCGCTCTCCTCGGTTTGTCCGCTTGTACCCGAGCCTTCCCCTTCGTGCGATTCGGGATCGTCCTGCGCTTTTGTCCCTTCGCCGATGTCGAGATCTACCCCTGCCTCTGTCCCGTCGGTGAGGCTGTCTCCATTGGACTCATCGCTGACGACGGCATCCGAAAAATCATCCGTCAAGGCGGCGGGCTCGTCCAGCGCGAGATCGGCGCAGGAATAGAGACAGAGGAGCGCGATAAGGATCATCGCGACGACCGGGACGACAGTCACCCTGCTTCTACTTTTCCGCAAACGATTCAAAAGGGATTTCACGCACTTTATAGTAGCATTTCCTGTCGAAAAATGCAATATTTTGTCGCGTTAGACCGCTCCTTTCCCCCATTTTTTCATGAAAGCGCTTCGTTAAGCGCTTTTCTTTTCGCGCGTGGATATGCTATAATGATAAATAAGTTCTTATAGGAGGGGCGGGGCGTGGTCCTATCCAAGGTCAAGGAAAGTCTGATATCGGTGCTCCCGATCGCGACGATCGTCGTGATACTCTCTCTGACCATGGCTCCCGCATCGGGGAGTGAGATCCTCTCCTTCCTGATCGGCTGTCTCTTTGTGATCGGGGGTATGAGCCTCTTCGCCCTCGGCGCGGACGTCGCGATGATCCCCATCGGCGAGATGGTGGGCAGTTCGACGACCAAGACGCGCAATCTGACCGTCATCCTCGTGGTCTCCTTCCTGATCGGCACCGTGATCACCCTCGCGGAGCCCGACCTCACCGTCCTCGCGTCGGGTCTCGCCGCGAGTATCAATCCTTGGGTGCTGATCGCGCTCGTCGCGGTGGGCGTAGGCGTCTTTCTCGCCCTGTCCATGCTGAGAGTGATCTTTGGGATCTCTCTGCGTTTATTACTCACGATCTCGTACGGCGTGGTCTTTCTCCTCGCCTTTATCCTCTCTCTCCTCGGCAAGAGCTCCTTTCTCCCCCTCGCCTTTGACTCGGGCGGCGTGACGACGGGACCCATGACAGTCCCCTTCATCATCGCGATGGGTCTCGGCGTATCGAGGATCACTTCCCACTCGGAGACGGGAGAGAGCTTCGGCTTTGTCGCCCTCGCCTCCGTCGGTCCCATCATCACGGTCATGCTGCTCGGCTTTTTCGTGGACGTCACCGCCCTCCTCCCCACGGTGGAGACGACGGACGGCACGATCGCCGCTTACGGCGCCACCATCCTCGAGGAGATGAAGGACACCGCGATCTCGATCGGTCCCATCGCCGCTTTCTTTCTCGTCTATCGTTTCACGGCGCACCGCAATATGCCTGTCAGGACTTTCTGGCGCATCGTCTTCGGCATCCTATACACCTATATCGGGCTCGTGCTCTTTATGACGGGAGCGCACGCGGGCTTCGGCGCCGCAGGCAGAAAAATCGGCTACGCCCTCGGCTCCGACTTCCCCTACGTCCTGATCCCGCTCGGCTGCCTGATCGGCTTTATGATCGTTGCGGCGGAGCCTGCCGTCCACGTCCTCAACGAGCAGATCGAGAAGATCAGCGGCGGCACGATCAAGAGGACAAAGGTCATGCTGACCCTGATGGTCGGCGTGGCGATCAGCGTGGGACTCGCGATGCTCCGCGTTCTCTACACTTTCAGCATTTGGTGGCTGATCCTGCCGGGGTACGGCGTCGCCATCCTACTCTCCTTCTTTACCCCGAAGGTCTATACCGCGATCGCCTTTGACTCGGGCGGCGTGGCGAGCGGTCCGATGACCGCGACCTTCCTCCTCCCCCTCGCGACGGGCGCCTGCATATCGCTCCACGGCGAGGACTACGTGATGAACTATGCCTACGGACTGGTGGCGATGGTCGCGATGACCCCCCTCCTCGTCCTGCAACTGCTCGGGCTCGTGACCTATCTCAAAGCAAAAGCGGCAGAGAAGCGCCTCGCAGAGGCGACGCCTCTCCCGACCCCCACCCCGACCTCGCCCTCGCCTGCTCTCGGAGAAGAGAGCGCCGAGAAGGCAGAGATCGAAGTTATCGACCTATAAGGAGGTTTTTCCCTTGGAGAAAAAGATCAAGCTTTACCTGCTCATCGTGATCTGTGAATCGGGCAAAGGAGACGCCGTCAGCGCGAGGCTGTCGCAGGGCGCTCTCGGCTTTGTCTCGCTTTTCGGACACGGCACGGCAAAACAACAATGGCTCAATCTCCTCGGTATCGGCAATATCGAGAAGGATCTCGTGGCGATCATGCTCGAGGAGTCCTCTCTCTCCTATGCGCGCGCCGTCCTCGAGGAGGAGTTCAGGATCGGGGCGGGAGGCGGCGTCGCCTTCAGCCTCAAAGTACAGAGCATCGCGGATAAGCGGGTGCTGCAGTTTTTTACCGATGACACGGAGGTGAACTAAATGGAAAATACGACAAATACCGCTATGATCGTAGTGATCGTCAATAAGGGCTTTGCGGGCGAGATCATGGACGTCGCGAGGGCGCACGGCGCCACGGGCGGCACCATCCTCTCGGGCAAAGGCACGGGCGGCGAAAAGGCAAAGAAATTCTTTGCTATGTCTCTCGAAGAGGAAAAGGAAGTGGTGATGATCCTCGTCAAAGAGGAGCTCCGCGCAGAGATCATGCGCGCCGTCGCGACAGAGTTCGGACTGGACTCCCCCGGCAGGGGCATCGTCTTCTCCCTCCCCGTGGAGGAGACCATCGGGCTGAGCTTCGTCCCCTTCCAAGAAGACTGAGGCGAAAACGTTTGTCTATCCGCGCGAGATGTGTTACTATATTCTCACGTTCTTTTAGAGAAAAAGGAGACCACCTATGAAAAGGACTTTTATCAAAGATCTATACGACAATGCTCCGTCTGACGGCACCGAGATCGCGGTGTGCGGCTGGATCAAGACCATTCGTAACGATAAGTTTATCGAGCTTTCGGATGGCACCTGCTTTAATAAGCTCCAGGTCGTCGTCGAGAAGGAAAATCTCGAGAATTTCGACGAGGTCGTGCATCAGAACGTCGGCGCCGCCATCCGCGTCAAGGGCAAGTTCGTCCTGACCCCCGAGGCAAAGCAGCCCTTCGAGCTCCTCGCGACCGCCATCCTCGTCGAGGGCACCTCGACCCCCGATTTCCCGATACAAAAGAAAGCGTCTTCCTTGGAGTTTCTCCGTGAGCAGGCGTATCTCCGTCCCCGCACGAATACCTTTAACGCGGTCTTCCGCGTGAGGAGCGTTCTCGCGCAGGCGATCCACCGCTACTTTGCGGATCATAACTTTATCTACGTACATACCCCCATCGTGACGGCAAGTGACTGCGAGGGCGCAGGCGAGATGTTCCAGATCACCACCCTCGATATGGCGGCTCCTCCCCTCCTCGACAATGGGGAGATCGACTACTCCAAGGACTTTTTCGGTAAGAAGGCAAATCTCACCGTCAGCGGACAGCTGAACGTCGAGACCTTCTGCATGGCGTTCAGCAACGTCTATACCTTCGGTCCCACCTTCCGCGCCGAGAACAGCAATACCAGCCGTCACGCCGCCGAGTTCTGGATGATCGAGCCCGAGATCGCCTTTGCCGACCTCAAGGACAATATGGCGCTCGTCGAGGACCTTCTGAAATTCTGCGTGCGCTACACCTTGGAGCGTTGCCCGCAGGACATCGAGTTCCTGAATAAGTTTGTGGATAAGGACCTTTTGAATAGGCTCAACAAGATGCTCGAGCTGAAATTCAAAGAGGTCAAGTACACCGACGCGATCAAGATTTTGCAAGAATGCGGTGAGAAATTCGAGTATCCCGTGTACTGGGGGTGCGACCTGCAGTCCGAGCACGAGAGATATCTGACCGAAAAGCACTTCAAGCGCCCCATCTTCCTGACCGACTATCCGAAGGATATCAAGGCTTTCTATATGCGTATGAATGACGACGGCAAGACCGTCGCCGCGATGGACCTCCTCGTCCCCGGCATCGGTGAGCTCGTCGGCGGCAGTCAGAGAGAGGAAAGGCTCGATATGCTGGATAAGCGTATGGCAGAACTCGGTCTCCGTGAGGAGGACTACTGGTGGTATCGTAACCTCCGCATCTACGGCGGCACCAAGCACAGCGGCTTCGGCATCGGTTTTGAGAGGCTGGTGATGTACGTGACGGGCATTTCCAATATCCGCGACGTTCTCCCCTTCCCGCGTACTGTCAAAAACGCCGAAT
>CAMOTC010000007.1 GCA_946625545.1 uncultured Clostridia bacterium
TTCAAGGGGGAAATACGTTTCACCTTGCCCGCATACGCGCCTAGACATACGAATAAATTCTTTTCCATAGTCATCACTTTCGGCGAGGACTTTTCCGCAAGCACTGCCGCTCGGCCATCCGCCCTCGTCATAAAGCCAGACCTCCATATCGAGCTCTGCGGCACGCTGTACGGCATAACGATATTCTTCCAAGTATTCTTGCGTTAAATAATCGGGAGAAAGCCTCGACGGCAAAGAGGTGGGTCGAAAACCTTTTGGGATCGGAAGAACATAAAAACGCTTGATTCCAAGCCGAAGCATCTCTTCAAGCTGTCGATCAGTCTCTTCGTGCGAAAGTTTGTCATTCCACATCCAAGAATACACCGGTGCATATCCCCTTTCCGGCTGCATAAAAGCATCTATATTAAATCGTTTTTCCGCCAAAAAGCCTTTCTTGGACTTTTTCCCGCGACTATTGCTCATATTTGAAATTATAAAATAAAAGTCGGCAAGCAGTCAACCCGCTTACCGACTTTTGATGTTCTTTCGAAGCTTACGCCTTTTCGAGGATCTCCATCAAACGGAGGTCCACTCTCTTCTTTTCATCGATCTTGATGACCTTCACGCGAACGAGATCGCCGATATTCACGACGTCCTCCACTTTCTCCACGCGCTCGCCGGAAAGCTTGCTGATATGGATCATGCCGTCCTTGCCGGGAGCCAGCTCGACGAAAGCGCCAATGGGAATGATACGCGCGACTCTGCCTTCATAGACGTCGCCCTTCTCGGGATCCTTGCAGATGGCGTCGATGATCTTCTTCGCCTTATCCGCGCTTGCGCTGTCCGGGCTGGCGATAAAGACGATATTATCATCGCTGATGTCGATCTTCACGCCGGTATCCTCGATGATCTTATTGATGGTCTTGCCGCCGCTGCCGATGACTTCACGCACCTTGTCGGGATCGATCGGGAAGGAGATGATCTTGGGAGCGAACTTGGAGAGCTCCTTGCGCGGTTCGGGAAGAACTGCGAGCATCTTGCCGAGGATGAACTCTCTGCCCTCTTTCGCCTGAGCGAGAGCGGTGCGGAGGATCTGCTCGTCGATACCCTTGATCTTGATATCCATCTGGATAGCGGTGATACCTTCGCGGGTACCCGCTACCTTGAAGTCCATATCGCCGAGGAAGTCCTCGAGACCCTGGATATCGCTCATAACGGCGACCTTGCCGCTCGCGACGTCCTTGATGAGACCCATCGCGATACCTGCAACAGGAGCCTTGATGGGCACGCCTGCATCCATGAGAGCGAGGGTGCTACCGCAGATACTTGCCTGAGAGGTAGAGCCGTTGGAGCTCAAGATCTCGGAAACGGTACGGATCGCATAGGGGAAATCCTGCTCGCTGGGAAGAACGGGCTCGAGAGCTCTCTCTGCGAGAGCGCCGTGACCGATCTCACGTCTGCCCGGGCTCTTCAGCTGACGAGCTTCGCCCGTGCTGTAGGGGGGCATATTGTAGTGGTGCATATATCTCTTAAAGACATCATCGTCCAAGCTCTCGAGTTTCTGCGCCTCGCTGATCGTGCCGAGGGTACAGGTGGTCAGAGCCTGGGTGGAGCCACGGGTGAAGACGCCGGTGCCGTGCACGCGGGGCAGTACGCCCACTTCACACCAAATGGGACGGATCTCCTTGAGGCTTCTGCCGTCGGGACGCACACCGTCGTTGATGATCTTCGCGCGGACTTTCTCCTTCTTCAAGGCATACATCGCGTCAAAGACCTCTCTCTTGCAGCCGGGGAAGATGTCGGCGAAGTGCTCCTGCACTTCCTTGTCGAGTTCATCTTCGACAGCTTGTCTCTCGTACCTATCGAAATGGGTGAGCACAGCGTCCATCTTAGCGGAAGCATACTCTCTGACCGCGTCGGAGATCTCAGCGGGCACGGAGTACATATCCACCTTGGTGGTCTTTTTCTTGCCGCAATCGGCGGCAATGCTCTCGATAAAAGCGACGATCTTCTTGATCTCCTCATGTCCGAAGAGGATCGCGCCGAGCATCTCTTCCTCGGTGATCTCGCTCGCACCTGCCTCGACCATCATGATCGCGTCCTTGGTACCGGACAGGGAGAGGTGCAATCTGCTCTTCTCTCTCTCAGCGGAATTGGGGTTGATCACGTACTTGCCGTCAACGTATCCGACCACCACGGAGCCGGTCGGGCCGCCCCAAGGAATATCGGAGATAGAGAGCGCGATCGAGCTGCCGAGCATCGCATAGACCTCGGGGGGGATATCGGTATCCACGCTCATCGCCGTGCAAACCACGGCTACATCGTTAAAGAGTCCCTTCGGGAACAAAGGACGAATAGGTCTGTCGATCAGACGGCTCACGAGGATTGCCTTATCGGAAGGACGACCTTCTCTCTTCTTGAAACCGCCGGGGATCTTGCCCACTGCGTACATCTTCTCCTCAAAGTCGACGCCGAGGGGGAAGAAATCGATACCGTCACGCGGCTGAGCCGCCATCGTCACGTTGGTAAGAACCGCGGTATCGCCGCATCTGACGAGACAGGAACCATTCGCCTGCTCGCAGTAAGCGCCGACTTCAACGGAAACTTCTCTGCCGCCAATAGTTGTCTTGTAAATCTTTCTTTCCATTATTACCTCCTAAAGAACGAGACCGTCTCTGGAATCGTCCTGTTTTCTCTGTAATCAAGGGCGATAGCCCTGCTTTCTCGCAAATAAGAGCAGGTCTCCCCGCTCTTATTCGACGAATGCTTTACTTTCTCAATCCCAAAGACTCGATAAGCGCTCTGTAACGCTCGATGTCGCTGTTCTTCAGATAGTTGAGGAGCTTCTTTCTCGTGCTAACCATCTGCAGAAGGCCGCGACGACCGTGGTTATCCTTCTTGTGGACGGCAAGGTGCGCATTGAGCGCTTCGATCCTTGCGGTCAAGAGCGCGATCTGGACCTCGGGGGATCCGGTATCGCCTTCGCTGCGTGCATACTTGGCAATGATTTCGCTTTTATCCATAATATAAACCTCCGTTTGGATAGAATTATTCGCCGTGAGCGTAGTAGTGCGAAAGCGACCCGCAAGACCAAGCTCAAGGTACATTCAATATAATAACATTAAAAGAGTTATATGTAAAGCACTAATCTCGGAAAAAATCCTTTTTCTTCAAGATCATTTCGTCGATACGCTCAAGGTAGCCTTTGATCTCCTTGACCTCGGCAAGTCTCTCGATACGGCCGTTGCCGAAGAGCCTCTTTGAGATCGCGCCTGCGCCGGAAGCGTAAATGTCGTGCGTCTCCTCCATGATGTCGATATTGTACTTGCACACCTTGTCGGGCTTCGCATAGCCGATATTTTCCAAGCGACCCGAAGTATTCTTTTGGCGATACATATAGTATGGACGGTATCCCGCCTTTTCGAGCGCTTCGCGGGCATAATCGGACATTCTCTCCGCGAGGCCGTCACTGGAATTATCGTACTTGGTCTCCGCAAAGATACTCCCCCGCTTGATGGAGAGCGAATGAACGGTGATATTTTCGGGATCGAGATCGATCGCGATATCGATCGAACGCTTGAGATCCTCAAAACTCTCGCCGGGGAGCATCGTGATCAGATCCATATTGACGTCAAAGTGCCCCGCGTCACGAACGAGGCGATACGCCCTGTATATATCCTCCACCGTATGCTTGCGCCCGATGAGATCGAGCGTTTCCTGCTTGAAGGTCTGCGGATTGACGGAGACGCGCGTCACGTGACGATCGCGCATCACGGCGAGTTTCTCCGCAGTCAAAGTCTCGGGGCGCCCTGCCTCCACCGTAAACTCCTCTCCCTCGGCGTCGATCGCAGAGAGAACGGCGTCCAACTGTTTCTCGTCGAGAGAAGTCGGAGTGCCTCCGCCGATATAGATCGCGCGGCGAGGCTTTGACCTCGGTACGCAGGTGATATCGCGGATCAAGGCGTCGACGTAAGCGGGGAGATTACTCTTTTTCGGACGGATGACCTCGGAGAGGAAACTGCAATAGTGACACCTTGAGGGACAAAAGGGGATATTGACAAACCAATCCGCCTTCTCCGTCTCGGTGCCGATGACGCCCTTCTGTACGTTCACGATCTCAGCGATTAGATCCGCTTTTGAGGGAGATACCCGAAAGAAATCCACGAGTTCATTTCGCCCTTTTCCTTCGTCAATGAGTTCGTATAGGAGCTTGGTCGGACGGATACCCGTCAGGGATCCATAGGAGAGATTTACCGCAGTCATCGCGGAGAAATAATCATAGAGATCACGCTTCAAGTAGCGCTTCAAGTAGCGCTTCAAGTATAGCTCCGAGAGATCGTCATCAAGGGGATATTCTCGAGAAATCTTCCCATATTCCGGAGATTTTATATCTGTAATGGCCATATCCTCCTCTATGAGGAGATCGGCGCGCACAGAGATACCCGCCTCGCCGAGGGTAAGATAGGGGGAGAAGGCTCTGACCATCTCTTCCAATTCATTTCTGTAGCTTTCGCAGTTCGTTTCGATTTTTACGATCATAACAAGTACAATATAGGATTTGTAGAATATTCTTCTCCGATCGTCGTTTGCGGCATAGCAAGCGTCGCCTCACGCGTGGCGTCTCCATGACCGGAATACACCCTTGTTTCCTTAGGAAGCTCAAAGAGCTCGTTACAGATCGAATTTACGAGGTCCTGCTGGTCTCCCGTCGGAAAATCCGTTCGCCCGTACGAACCGGGAAAGAGTGTATCGCCCGTAAAGAGCTCATCACCGATAAGATAAGATACCCCGCCCTGCGTATGCCCGGGAGTATGGATCACCCTTATAGTAAAAGGCGCAAGCTCGAGGACAGTCCCATCCTCGACCGCCACATCAGGGATGTAAGAGAGATGCGGTAGTCCGAGCGCAAGGGAGAGGGACGCCCTGCCCGCGATCAAAGAAAACTCCTCTTTATGAGCGTAGATCTTATAGCCCATTTCCTGAAGTCCGGGAGCGCCGATAGCGTGATCCGCGTGCCCGTGCGTCAGGAGTACTGCGAGGATGGTTACGCCGAGTTTCTCGCACTCGGCGGATATCCTCTGCGCAGTGGCACCGGGGTCGATCACGATCGCCTTATTCCCTTCTACGATCAAATAGGTACATTCCGAGAGATACTCTCCCTGCATCGAATAAACGATCATAATGATTGCTTTAGCTTCAAGATCCTCTTATACAGGCGAGAATTGACGAGATCGGGGATCGGACGCATCGCAAGCGCAAAGCCCTTACCGATCGAGATCGCACCGAGGTCGTATAAGATGTAGAACCGGATCAAAAAGTCTTTCTCCGAGCCATAAGCGATCCTACCTGCGAGATCCATCGGAGAAGTAGCGCCTCCCCCAGAGCGGATCAAGCGCTCGACGCTCTTATAGGTCGAAAGGAGAGCCTCTTGGGATATATCGACCGCGCGAAATACATCTTTGTAGGGATAATTCTGCTTAACAACGACGATTTCGGCGCCAGACGTTTTATAGAGTCTCGCGATATATCCTGTCGTTAGGAGAGAATCGAGAATAACGATCTTTTGAAATCCGATGGGCTCCGCTACAGGGGCGACCAAGACTTCATTCCACGGCGCGTCGTAGGTTTTGCCGTAGGAGACGAGCAGTTTCCCCTTTAGCGAAGGATTATCAATCGCCATAGCGGCACTTTCAGGAGAAAGCGCCAGATACAGCGTGGAGAATTTATCATCATAGAGCGAGGCTCCGAGCTCATCGGCGGTAATCGAAGAGCAGTCGGATGATTCTCCCGGATAGAGATTCGCACGCAAATATTGATTAAAGAGGGGCAAGTCGTTTCCTTCACGGCTACCGACGAGGTGCTCCGAGACGATCTTCATCTGCACTTTAACGACGTTCTTAAACTCGTTCTTTCCGCATTCGCATAGGTAGTCGTAGGCATACCCAACACGCAACCCGTCAGCAAGATAGCCCCTGCCGAAGACGATCATTTCCGCATTCGGGTTGAGCTTTGCTTTTAGGTTTTCACCATTACCGAAAGGAATAAGGGAGACATCTTTCGAGGAGAACTTGAAAAGAGGCTTGGGATTTCCCACGCCAAAAGGCTCCATAAGCTCGATGCTGTCCGCAAGGGACATCGTGACCTCCTCGGGCGCGATCTCAAAGTCGTACGCCTTGGAACGGGTAAAGATATCGTCGGGATAGGTCGTGGCGAGATAATCGTCCATCGCATTCCGTGCGGCGATAAAATTCTCCATCTTTACAGAGAGCCCTGCCGCGCTCTTATGTCCTCCGAATCGAATAAGGTACTTTTCCGCACTCTTCATCGTGAGATAGAGATCCACGCCGTCCACCGACCTGCCGCTACCGCTGAGATCATCCTCTCCGCAGAGAAGGATCACGGGACGATTGAATTCATTCCTGAGCCACCCGCATACGAGACCGATGATCCCGGACGACCATTCCTTTTTATAGAGCATAATGATCTTATGGATGGAGAGATCGTACTCATTGATCATTTCCCTTGCTTCGCGATAGGTTTCATCAAGCATACTGCGACGGATCTCGTTGCCGCGATTCATCTTTTCTACCAATCCCTGCAGTTCGATGTATTCCTCCCCGATAAAGAGGCGAACGGCTTCGGTAGCGTCGGCGATCCTTCCGAGAGAATTTATCCTCGGAGCGATCTGAAAGCCGACAGCGTGCGGATCAACGGGGCCTTTCAGGTCGATGGATTTTATGAGAAGGCGCAGTCCCTTATTGATAACTTCGCGGGAATTGATCTTTTTCAAGCCGAGAGAGACGATCAAGCGATTCTCTCCTGTGAGCGGGACGACGTCAGCCACGGTAGCGATAGCGGCGATCTCGATATAATTCCACGCCGCATCAGCGCCTCCGAGAGCCTGAACGAGCTTAAAAGCCACACCTGCGCCGCAAAGATCGGTAGAAGCAGTCGTCGGATCGAGCTTTGGATCTACGACGATGGTATTCGGCAATACCTCGGGGAGCATATGGTGGTCGGTAACGATGAGATCGATCGCTAGGACGTCTTGGAGATACTCCGCCTCGGCGACCGAGGTGATACCGCAGTCAACGGTAATGATAAGATCGGGATAATAGGTCTCGGCGATCTCTTCGAGCGCCTCCACCGATAACCCATAGCCCGTATCGAAACGACTGGGGATAAAGTAGCTGACGTCCGCGCCGATCGATGAAAGATAGCCGCACAATATCCCCGTAGCGGAGATCCCATCACAGTCATAGTCGCCGTAAACGACGATCTTCTCCCCTTCGTCTATCGCGCGGCGTATGCGCTCCACTGCCTCTTTCATCCCTGACAAAATATAGGGATCCTCGAAGTCTTCCCTCGAGGGATAGAGATAGCGCCTCGCACTCTCCTTATCCGAGATCCCCCTATCTACGAGTAGCCCCGCGATGCGGCTGTCGAGAGAGAAGGCACCCACAAGTTCTTTTATCAATTCGTCTCTTTGCATATCCATATCAAATGAAGAAAAGGGGCGACATCGCCGCCCCTAACCGTAGCCGTTACGCCTTACGCTTTCTCTGACTCAGTACGTCGGAAGCATCGTCCTTTTTCTGAGATTGCTGTCCGGGTTGCTGACTCTTTTTAAGCTTCGCATTCTGGATCGCGGTGCGGATCATATAATAGACCGTCGGCGCGAGGATCAGAGAAGAATAAGTACCTGCGATCAAACCGAACATGATCGGCCAAGCGAACTGCTTCAAGGAAAGAACTCCGAAGCATCCGAGCAAGAAGACCGGGATCATCGTCGTGATGGTAGAAACCGCGGAACGAGTAAAGGTGGCGTTAACTGCCTCCTCGACGTAGGTGTCGAGATTGATCTTGCCGACCTTGGGCGCGAGCCTCGTAGTCTCACGCACCCTGTCGAAGACGATGATCGTATTGTTGATACTGTACGCAACGATCGTGATGACCGCGGCGACGTAGGTCGTATTGACCTCGATGTGGAAGATGATCGTAAAGGCGATCATCATCAAAACGTCGTGGATCAAGCCGATCAATGCGGAAATACCGCTCCAAAGCTCAAATCTGATCGCGATATACACGAGCATGACGACGAAGATGACTGCAAGGGAGATCAGCGCTTTCTCCAAGAGATCATTCGCGGAGGACGCACTGATGGACTCGAGAGAGATAGCCTCCGCAGAGATATCGGGATAGACCGCCATGATCGCATCCTTCATCTTTTGATTGCTCTCTTCGAGATCTGCGTCCTTATTCTGATATTTCAGCATGACGCCCGATTCATTACCGCTACCTGACATCTGCACGTAGCTGACATTATATCCCGCTTCTTCGACGATATCACGAAGCTTCGTGCTGTACTCGTCGTATGCACCGTCCTCGTCGAGACCGGGAACAGTCACAGTCATCACCGTACCGCCGGTAAAGTCGATACCGAGGTTCATGCCCTCCTGCACGTCCTTATTGACGATGGAGAAGACGGAGAATACGATCACCGCGATGAGAATAGCTACAAGGGGCACCGCAAACCAAATGCGATACTTGGAGAGGAAGCGAACGTTATAAGAGCTGAGGTCAAGCTTTCTGATACTGAACTTACTCATTGTCGGTCACCTCCTTGACAGATTCCGTATCGGAGTTTGCAGGCACAATGTCCTCCACTTCACCTTCTTCTTTATTCTTATTATACAGATTGTAGAGCTTCGGATTTTCCCTATCGAAGGCAAGGAAGCTGCTGACGAGGAGCCTCGTAACAACGAGCGCGGTGAAGATACTGATCACGATACCGATCGCGAGGGTAAGAGCAAAGCTCTTAATCGCGGAAGTACCGAGGAGATACATCACCAAACAGCCGAGGAGCGTCGTGATATTACCATCCATGATAGCGGAGATGGACTTCTTAAAGCCCGAAGTCACAGCGGTCTGAATAGAGATCTCACCCGTACCGATACGATACTCGTCCTTGATACGGGAGAAGATGATGACGTTCGCATCGACCGCCATACCGATACTGATCAAGATACCCGCAATACCCGCAAGAGTGAGCTGCACCCACGGGAAAACCGAGAGGATAAAGACGTAAGTGATGACATAGTAGATCAGCGCGATGCCCGAAGATACGCCGAGCAAACGATACAGAAGGATGAGGAGCAGGATGATGATGCCGATCGCGATCGCACCGATGATCAAGCTGGTGGAAAGCGCGTCCTCACCGAGGGTAGCGGAGATCTCACGGCTCTCAACGAGCTCGAGCTCCACGTCGAAGGCGCCGGCAAGAAGGGAAGTGACGTAGTCATTCGCCTTGTTATAGTCATTTGCCCATTCACCGCCGGTGATGATCGCCTTACCGTCGGAAATGACAGCGTTGACCGTCGGACCCATGACCCACTCGCCATTGATCCAGATATTGAGCGCCTTGCCTTGCAGCTCGGTGGTCGCCTTGGCGAACTTATCGGTACCTTCGGAATCAAACTGAAGAGCGATAACGTACTGGTTGTCCTCATTCAGAGAAACGTAAGCGGTCTCGAGATCCTTACCGGTGACCCAGAGGCCTTCGTCGGTAAACTCTTCGCCCTTACCTTCCGTTCTGAACTCCAAGCTGGAAGGAGTACCGATCAATTGAAAGAGGGTCTCGGGATCGGAGACGTCAGGCACCTCGACTCTGATACGATCATCGCCGACCTTGCTGACGGTCGCCTCGGTGTAGCCCTTATCGTAGAGCATATTGGACAGCTGATCCACCGTACCGCTCATACGCGAATCGAGATCAGTGGTATCCGTCGTATTCGCCCGGAATACGGCATACACGCCGCCCTTCATATCAAGTCCGAGACTGATGTTTCTCGGAAAAGCTTTATAGTCGTAAACGCCAAGCTCTCCGTTATCGAGAGAAACAAAAGCAAAAACAGCGCCCATCGTGATCAAAATACCCATGATCACGAATACGACGATCGCTTTTGCCTTAGTCATCTTTGGCTTTGAACTATTAGAGCTGGGTTCTTTCGAAAAAGTCCTACTCACAGGTCATGCCTCCAAAAAAAAAATAAATACTTAATCTATTATATATTTAGATAATATATAAGTCAACTTTATTTCGAGAATTTTTTCTCCACCGCATAAATCCCGAGGGAGCATTCGAGACGCTTTTTCATCATCTCGCATCCTGCACCGTAGGGGGTCAAAAGATCCTTCTCGTAGTAGTGCGAAGCCGCCACACAGCCACCGCTGCAATAGTACTTCGCAAAACAAGACTCACACTTAGCCTTATTATTGACCGTTATCTCGCCGAACTTATCGGGGATCGCGAGATCAAATGTACCGTCAAGCACGTTGCCGATACGATAGTCGGCCTCCCCTACGAACTGATGGCATGGATAGATGTCCCCAACGGGAGAAACGGCGAGATAGCCGCAACCCGCAGAGCACCCCGAAAGCCTCTTCATAATGCAGGGTCCTTCCTCGAGATCGATCATGAAATGGAAGAAATTGAACCACTTCCCGCCCATTCGGCGATCGATATACGCCTCGGCGAGAGCATCGTACTCGGCAAGGACCTTTCCGACCATGTCCGAAGTGATCGCCATCGGATTATCCTGCGGCAAGACCACAGGCTCGACGGAGATCTGGTCAAATCCCGCATCCGCGAGAGCGAGAACGTCCTTGGAAAAGTCGAGATTATAAGCGGTAAAGGTGCCGCGGATATAGTAGCGCTTATCGCCGCGTACGGCGCGTAGTTTCTTCGCGGAGGAAAGGATGAGATCGTAGGCGTCGGCGCCGTTGCGCGTTTTACGCACGCGATTATGCACGTCGCGCCTGCCGTCGATACTGATCACGATATTATCCATCTCGCGATTGAGATATTCTATATTTTCATCCGTCAGAAGGAGAGCATTCGTCGTCATCGTGAAGCTAAACTCTTTCCCGTGCTTCGCCGCTTGCTCACGACCGTACTCCACGGCAAACTTCACGACCTTCATATTCATCAAAGGTTCGCCGCCGAAAAAGTCAATCTCGAGGCTCTTGCGACTGCCGCTCTTCGCGATCAGGAAGTCGATCGCCGCTTTCGCGACCTCCTCCGTCATATAGTCACGAGCGGTATTGTACGTCCCTTCCTTTGCAAAACAGTATTTGCATTGGAGATTACAGTCATGGCAGACGTGCAAGCACAGCGCCTTGACGATATCGGATTTTTTATAGGGGAAAGTGATATCGACGCCGAGAAGCCCTTGCTTTTCAAGCTCGGCGATCTCCGACTCGATCTCGAGAACGTCCGCGCTGTCTAAAGCGGAAAAGTCCGCAAGCTCTTGCGGACTCAACTCTTCGTATTTATGCTTAATAACGAGATATGCCTTGTAATCAACCGAATGCAGACTATTGCTATACGGATGATAGACCAAGTAAAAAGTTTCACCTTTATAGGTAAAGGGAAAACTATGGGTGATAAGCCTCATTGATCAGATGTTGGTCTTCTTTTCGGTAGTATTGATCCTTTCTTCCTGCTTGCAGGTCTGATTGCCAACGGTGCAGCTGGTCTTGCAGGCGGACTGGCAGCTGGACTGGCACTCGCCGCAACCCATGACGGTGGACTTTCTCTCGGTTTTCGCAATGGTGCTGATATGCTTCATAGTGTACTCCTTACGATCAAGGGATTTCCTCCCTCGTTCAACATAAGAATTATAGCATATCGACACGGTGTTTTCAAGCGTTTTTCGTCTTCTTTTTCACGTTTACGGCGATAACGCCGCAAATCAAACCCACGACGGCGCCCGTCAATACGTCCACCCAAGAGAGATCCCTTATCGAGAACTTTCCCGAGATCGAGGCGAATACGAGAAAAGACGTAAATACGTAGAGAAGTCCCGAGATCAGTCCTTTCAGCCAACCGCCCGATCCTCCGCGCTTGAAGCCGAGGAGCGTCCCTACGAGTACGCTCACGATCTTGATCGCGACGTTCACGTAACCGATCGTCGTGTCCGATATGTCCGTCGCCTTCACGATCAAAGCGAAGACAAGCACCAAAACCATAGAGATCAAGACCGCGATCACGACCGTCTTGATGATATCCAAAATCCAACGAACTACGCCCTTTTCCATAAGATACCTCCGTCTATATGGATATGGCGATACGCCTTCGATTATGAATAAAAAAAGGGAGAGCTACTGCTCTCCCATTCCTGTCCGTTCAAATCAGATACGATCAGATCGAATCGTCCTCGCTCTTGTCGTCGGTCGATTCGGTGGTCTCGCTCGCCTCTTCGGCATTCTCCTGCGCCTCTGCGGGAGCATCGGTATCATCCGCGTCAACGTCACCGGAAGCGGCGTTCACCTTGATATCGCCCTTGCTGTCGGGAGCGACCTGCTGTGCGTCAAGATTCAGACCGATACCTTCGCGGTTGATCAAGATCACGACAGGGTTACCCTTCGTGCCGATATCAAGCTCGATGGTGTTGTCGGTGTTGATCGCCACGACGGTACCGATCAATCTGCCGATCGTCATGATGCGGGTGCCGACCTTGATGGCGCTCTGCATGGCTTCGTATTCCTTCTGCTTCTTCTTTTGCGGAATGATGGAGATGAGCATCATACCCACAAACAAGACGATCAGAATGACGATCATTATGATACTAGTGGGACCACCTTCTGCAGCAATATAATTCGTAATCATTACATTATCTCCTTTACCGATAATACGGTTATACGTAGATTATACACTATCTTTCTCTATTTCACAACTATTTCAATGTGAATTTTTTTACAGCAGGATCACTGCTCGTACTTCTCAAAGAACTCCTTACGGTAATCGAGGAGACGATCCTCGATGATCGCCTGCTTGATCTCCGCAGTCAAGCGATGCAACGCGCGTATATTATGAATGGAAAGCAACCTGCCTCCGAAGATCTCGTCCGAAGTGATCAAATGGCGAACGTACGCCTTGGTATAATTGCGACAGCAGTAGCAATCACACCCTTCCTCAACGGGAGAGAAATCCTCTTTATACTTCGCATTACGGAGATTGATATCCCCTTTGAGAGTCATCGCCGTGCCGTTTCTCGCGATACGGGTCGGGAGCACGCAGTCAAACATATCCACGCCGCGGCAAACACCTTCGACGATGCAGTCCATACTCCCCACTCCCATCAAGTAGCGAGGCATATCCTTCGGCATAATGGGATTGATGACGTCGAGCATCTCGTACATAACGTTTTTGGGTTCCCCAACGCTGAGGCCGCCGATCGCGATACCGCACTTTGCGTACGGAGAAGTCCTGCGGGCGCTCTCTTCTCTGAGATCGGGATAGATATTTCCCTGCACGATGGGGAAAAGTATCTGATCCTCCCCCGTCGCCACGCGATCGCAACGATCCAGCCAAAAGAGGGTGCGCTCCATCGCTTCCTTCGCTTTCTTTTTCGTCACGTCGGGAGAGGTGCACTCGTCAAAAGCCATCATAATATCACTACCGAGCGCCTGCTGGATCTCGATGGATTTCTCGGGAGAGATGAAATGGTGACTGCCGCCGTCGAGCGGAGAGGCAAACTCACAGCCCGCGTCGGTCACTTTACGAAAAGAGGATAAACTGAAGACCTGAAAGCCGCCGCTATCCGTCAAGATGGGCTTATTCCAACGCATAAAGCGATGCAGTCCCCCTGCCGCTTTCACCGTCTCGTGACCGGGACGCAGGTAAAGATGGTAGGTATTGGATAATATTATCTGCGATCCGACCTCTGCGACCTCTTCGGGAGAGAGCGATTTCACGGTGCCGAGCGTCCCCACAGGCATAAAGACCGGGGTCTCGATAACTCCGTGCGGAGTGGTCAAGCGTCCGATCCTCGCTCCGGACTGTTTGCATACTTTCAATACTTCATATTTGAAATTCATTATCTTTTTCCTCTAACGAACGATCGCAAAACCTCTTGCGATAGGTCTCTGTAAATCATCTTTTCACGATAAAACAAGCGTCACCGAAACTAAAGAAGCGATACTTGCTCTCTACGGCGTGTTTATAAGCGGCAAGCGCATTCTCCCTACCCATAAACGCCGACACGAGCATCAGGAGAGTGCTCTCGGGAAGATGGAAATTTGTGATCAAGGCGTCCACGATCTTGAACGTATAGGGCGGATAGATGAAAATATCGGTATTTCCGCTCCCCGGATTAAGATGCCCGATCCTATCCGCGGCACTCTCGAGAGTACGCACGGAGGTGGTGCCGACGCAGATCACGCGTCTCCCCTCCGCCTTTGCACGATTGATCTCCTCCGCGACCTCGGGAGAGATCTCGTAGTACTCGTCGTGCATCTTATGATCCTCGATATTCTCCGCCTTCACGGGACGAAAGGTAGATAAGCCGACGTGCAAAAGTATCTCCAATACCTTGATCCCCTTCGCGCGAATGCGATCGAGGAGAGCATTGGTAAAGTGCAATCCCGCAGTGGGCGCGGCGGCAGAGCCGTCTATCTTGCTATATACCGTCTGATATTTGGAATTATCCGTCAATTTCTCCTTGATATAGGGAGGGAGCGGCATCGCTCCGACACGAGCGAGGATATCCTCAAAGACGCCGTCAAAGAGAAACTCAACGACGCGTTCTCCCTCTTCCCCGCGCTCAACGATGCGAGCGGAGAGCTCGGAGGAAAAGACCACTTCCGCCCCGACGTTCAGCTTCTTGCCCGGACGAACGATACAGCGCCAGTGGGTATAGTCGATCCTCTTCAAGAGGAGAAATTCCACTTCACCGGTAAAACCTTTTCTGTGCCCGATCAGGCGAGCGGGGATGACCTTTGTATTATTTACGACGAGGACGTCCCCTTCGCGGAGATAATCGATGACGTCGGTAAATACTTTATCCTCATAAGCACCGCTTTCGCGATCGATGACGAGGAGACGAGAAGAATCCCGCGGTTCGGCGGGATGCTGTGCGATCAATTCTTCGGGTAAATCGTAATAAAAGTCACTAGTTTTCATCGGAGTCGGGATCTTTCGTTTTCTCTATCTGTTCCAAAAAGGCTTCCTTGGAAGGCGGGACCTTAAAGCCAAGATGCTTATACGCACCCGAGAGGCACACCCTTCCGCGCGGGGTACGAGCGATAAAGCCGAGCTGTATCAGATAAGGCTCGTAAACGTCCTCAATCGTGGAAGCGTCCTCTCCGATCGTCGCGGAGAGCGTATCCAATCCGACGGGACCGCCGTTATGTTTCTTGATGATCGTCAGGAGGATCTCCCTGTCCACGTGATCCAGTCCGAGATCGTCGATCTCGAGGAGATCGAGACTACGCTTTGCAGTCTTCAGCGTGATGGTCTTTTCATTCTCATATTCGGAGAAATCACGCACACGTTTCAAGAGACGGTTTGCGATACGCGGAGTACCGCGAGAGCGGCGAGCGATCTCGACCGATGCCTCCTTCTCGATCCCGATCTCCAAAAGCTTCGCGCTTCTCGTGACGATGCGGGCGAGATCCACGGGCTTGTACATTTCCAATCGGCAGATCACGCCGAAACGGTCGCGCAGAGGCGCGGTAAGCATGCCCGCACGCGTCGTAGCGCCAATCAAAGTAAACTTTTTCAAAGGCAGGCGAATGCTTTTCGCACTCGGTCCCTTGCCAACCACAAAGTCCAGGACGTAGTCCTCCATTGCAGGATAGAGGATCTCCTCTACCGCGTGAGACAAGCGATGGATCTCGTCGATAAAGAGGACGTCACCCTCCTCAAGATTGGTCAACATAGCCGCGAGGTCTGCCGCCTTCTCGATGGCAGGACCCGAGGTGACTCTGATCTGCGAATTCATCTCATTTGCGATGATATGTGCGAGCGTGGTCTTGCCGAGTCCGGGAGGTCCGTAGAGAAGGACGTGGTCGAGCGCCTCGTTTCTCTTCTTTGCGGAATGGATAAAGACGGAGAGATTCGTCTTTACCTTCTCCTGCCCGACGTATTCGTTCATCGTCTTGGGTCTAAGTGTATTCTCGATCTCCTCGTCGATCTCCTCTCTGTCCCTACCGATGAGGTTATTCCCCATCGCGCTGGTGATGTAATTATTATCGTCGATCATTACTTATCCAACCTCTTCAGTACCATCATGACCAGTTCGTTGACGTTTCTCGCATCCTTTTTGCACGTCGCGACGAGAGTATATGCCTCGGTACGGCTGACGCCGAGCGAAGTCAAGAGCTCCAAAGCCTCTTCGATCATAGCGTCGCTCTCGGGCGCAAAACTCACGCCCGCGGAAAGCAGAGTCGTCTCCTCGCCCATATTCTCTTTGAGCTCGACGATGATCCTTTCGGCAGTCTTTTTACCGATCCCCTTGACCTTGGAGAGCGCCTTCGTATCCCCCGAGATGATCGATGTGGCGAGAGTATTGACGTCTGCGGCGGAGAGGATCCCGATCGCCATCTTGGGACCCACGCCCGAGACGGTGATCAAGCGGAGGAACATCCGCCTTTCCTCCTCCGAATAAAAGCCGTACAGACTCATATCGTCCTCACGTACGGCGAGATAGGTATATATCTTGACGGTCTCACCCGCTCTGCCGAGCTTAGCTACGGTAAAATTAGAGACGTTGATATAATATCCGACGCCCGCAGCCTCGACGACAATGTAGCCGTCACCGTAACTATCCACCTTTCCTAAAATGTAAGCATACATATATCCTACGCCCCAAAGAGTGATCCGAACCGATTTGTCTGCGCGTGGGTGAGCGCCACGGCGAGTGCGTCAGCGGCATCGTCGGGCTTGGGAATAGACGGGAGTCGAAGGGTCTGTCTGACCACTTCCTGCATCTGTCTCTTGTCCGCCCCGCCCCAACCTGTGATCGCCTGCTTGATCTGGTTCGGCGTATATTCAAACAATTTGTCCGTATAGTTGATCGCGGTCATCAGGATCACGCCGCGTGCCTCAGCGACCGGGATACCCGTCGTCTTGTTATTGGAGAAAAAGAGCTCCTCCACGGCGATCTCGTCAGGCTTGAACTTTTCAAAAAGGGACAAAAGTCCCTTATGAATCATCTGCAATCGAATGGGTGTACGCACGCCCGCAGGTGTATTGATGACACCGTAATCGATGGGTCTGACGCGTCCCTTGACAGATTCTACCACGCCGTATCCGACGATCGCGAGACCGGGATCGATCCCGAGAACGATCACTTGCGCACCTGACCTTCGCCGACGACGACGTATTTCTCGCTGGTGAGCTGTTTCAGACCGAGAGGTCCGCGTGCGTGGAGCTTCTGCGTGCTGATCGCCATCTCTGCGCCGAATCCGTACTCGAAGCCATCGGTAAAACGGGTGCTCGCATTCACGTAAACAGCGGCGGAGTCCACACCGATCTTGAATGCCTCGATCGCCTCGTTGCTCGAGGAAATGATCGCATCACTGTGGTGGGTGCCGTATTTATTGATGCGTTCGATCGCTTCTTTATAGCCGCTGACCACCTTGACGGAGAGAACGAGACCGAGGTGCTCCTCGTAGTAGTCTTCCTCAGTGGCGAGCTCCGCCATCGGATAGATGCGGCAAGTCTCGGTACAGCCGAGGATACGCACCCCCTGCTTGGAGAGTCTGTCGAGGCTCTTTGTCAGGAAGGGAGCGGCGATCGCTCTGTCCACGATCAACTGCTCGGTCGCATTGCAGACCGAGGGACGGCTGACTTTGGCATTAAAGAGGACGTTGTCCGCCATCTTGAGATCGGCGGTCTTTTCCACGTAAGTATGGCAATTTCCGCCTGCAGAAGCGATCACGGGGACCGCGGCATTCTCGAGGACGTACTTCTTGAGACCTTCGCCCCCGCGAGGGATCACGACGTCCACGGTGTCAGACTGCTTCAAAAGCTCCGCAGTGACTTCACGATCGGGCTCTGCGAGGAACTGCAATACGTTTGCGTCGTAGCCGCCCTTAACGAGAGCGTTCTTCATCGCGTTGAAGATCGCGAGGTTGGAATTGATCGCTTCTCTGCTGCCGCGAAGCACGACGGCATTCCCGCTCTTGATCGCAAGAGCCGCGGCGTCTGCCGTGACGTTGGGACGCGCCTCATAGATGATCGCGATCACACCGAGGGGGGCGCGCACCTTGGAGATCTGCAGTCCATTCGGAAGGGTCCATTTATCGGTGACCTCACCGACGGGATCGGGGAGCTCCGCCACCGCCATAATGCCGTCGATCATCTGTCTGATACGACTCTTATAGAGGGTGAGCCTGTCGATAAAGGTATCCTCCTTGCCGTTCTGTTTTGCGGCAAAGATATCGTCGTTATTCGCGACGAGGATCTCCTCCATCTCGTCCCCGATGCCATTCGCCATCGCGATGAGCATCGCCTTCTTTTCCGTAGGGGTAAATGTCGCCAGGCGATAAGACGCCTCTTTCGCCAAAGCACATACTTCTGCGGTCGTCATTTTTATTCCTCCTCTTCTTCTTCGGGCAGGATCGCATTGTGGAATACGTTCTGCACGTCGTCATTCTCCTCCAAACGATCGATCAAATTCAAGATCTTGGGGACAGCGGCTTCTTCCGGAGTGATGTAGTTCTCCGGGATCATCTCGATATCGCTGGAAAGGATCTTGAGTCCCTGCTTCTCGAGATTTTCACGTACGGCGGTATAGTCCTGCGGCAAGGAATAGATCTCATAGACCCCATCCTCGCTCTTGACGTCGTCAGCGCCCGCATCCAAGGCAAGGAGCATCAGCTCGTCCTCTTCGAGACCATCGGCGTCCACGACGATGAGTCCCTTCTTGCTGAACATATAAGACACGCAGCCGGTATTGCCCATATTGCCGCCGAACTTATCAAATGCGCATCTGACGTCGCCTGCGGTACGGTTCTTATTATCCGTCAAGGTCTCAACGATGACCGCCACACCGCCTGCGGCATATCCCTCGTATGTGATCTCCTCGTAGTTGACTGCATTCAGCTCGCCCGACGCCTTCTTGATAGAACGCGAGATATTGTCGTTCGGCATATTAGCCGCCTTCGCCTTGGCGATGACGTCGCGCAAACGAGAGTTGCTGTCCGGGTTCGGTCCGCCCTGCTTGACGGCGATCGCGAGCTCTCTGCCGATCTTCGTAAAGACGTTCGCCCTCGCGGCGTCGCCCTTTGCTTTCTTATTCTTGATGTTTGCCCATTTGCTGTGTCCGGACATATATTGCCTCCTGATTATTGCTTGAATTGATTACGTTCGAGAATATACATCGCCACGCCCGCGCTGACCGCCGCATTCAAGGACTCCATCGACTGCATCGGTATGGATAGTTTCCTGCCGATCGCCTTGATCTCGTCCGATACGCCATGCGCCTCATTGCCTACGACGAGAGCGTATTTGCCTTGCGGAACGTGAGCAAAAATATTCTCGCCCATCATATCAAGTACCATTATATCATACTTTAGTGTATTTTTACTACACAAAAATTCGGTATTATCACAAAAACATAGATTAATCTTAAAAATCGCGCTCATACTCGCCCTGACCGCCTTTGGCGAATAGGGATCCGCACAGCCGATAAACACCGCCGTGCGGTAACCGGCGGCGACTGCCGTACGCAGTACGGCGCCGACATTTCCCGCGTCCGAGACGTGATCGAGGACGATGATCTTTTCGTCGTCAATGTCGGATATATCCGTATTTTTCGGCATTTCGACGACGGCGGCGATGCCTGCCGGGGTAACGGTATCGGACACGCGATCGTACAGTTCATCAGTGAGCACGATCTTTTCCGCATTGAAAAGATCCGTGATCTCACGGAAAGTATCCTCTTTGCTCTCCTTGACAAAGATCATCTTGACGCGATCCTTGCAAGGGATATCCTTGACGAGGTTCGCCCCTTCGGCGAGATAGCATCCCGACGCTTTGCGCCCTTTCACCTCGAGGAGAGATCGAAAGAACTTTACTTTTTCATTGGATATACTCGTTATGACCATATCTATGACAAAAAAAATGCTTTCGTTTGACAGAAAGCATTTTTGCATTTTAGAGAGCTGCCTTTGCCTGCTCGCAAAGTGCGGTGAATGCCGCCGCATCGTTGACTGCGAGGTCGGCGAGCACCTTACGGTTGAGGTTGATCTGGCTCTTCTTCAAGCCGTTCATGAATCTGCTGTAACTCAAGCCGTTCATTCTGGCCGCCGCGTTGATACGCGCGATCCAAAGCTTGCGGAAGTCGCCCTTCTTGTCCTTTCTGCCGATGTACGCATACATCTGGGACTTCATCACGGCTTCGCGAGAAACTCTGTAAAGCTTGCTCTTCGCGCCACGATATCCCTTGGCGAGCTTGAATATCTTTCTGCGTTTCTTTACTGCATTAACTGCTCTTTTGATTCTCATATTCTTACCTCCCCGATTACTTCTGAATCATAGTCCTGATGGTCTTGGCTTGCGTCTCGGAAACATAGCCGCCCGCCCTGAGACCGCGCTTTCTCTTGGTCTCTTTCTTGGTAAGGATATGGTTTTTACCCTGCTTGCTTCTCTTTATCAATCCGTTCTTGGTTACGCGAAATCTCTTTCCTGCACCGCTGTGCGACTTTTGTTTTGGCATTTTGCCTACCTCCGATAGTTTATTTTTTTGCAGGCGCGAGCTGCATCTTGATCGTGTTTCCTTCGATACTCGGTGCCTGCTCCATTACTGCGCCTTCGATTTTCTGAAAAAATTGTTCCATGACCTTCATGCCGAGCTCGGGACGTTTATTCTGCCTGCCGCGCATTCTGATCACGACACGCACCTTGTCTCCGTCGGCGATAAAGCCGTTCGCCCTTTTTGCCTTTACGTTGATGTCACCGACGTCGATCACGATACTGAGCTGGACCTCTTTGATCTTGACGATCTTTTGATTCTTCTTTGCTTCCTTTTCCTTCTTGATGGAATCGAAGCGGAATTTATCATAGTCCATTAGCTTGCAGATAGGCGGCGTGGACTGGGGGGCGATCTTTACGAGATCGAGTCCCTGCTCGTCGGCGATCTTCTGCGCATCGTATGCGCTCATCACGCCGAGGTTCTTTCCCTCTTGGTCAATGAGTGTGACCTGCCTGTCACGGATCTGCTCGTTGATTTGATAGTCTTTGATAACGACATCCTCCTATAAAAGAAATTGGGCAGAAGAACTGCCCAAAAATACCTTACGAGATATTTAAGAAACCCTGTGCAACGTACTGCTCGGGTGAGAAACAGTTCTACTTTGGATTTATAGTATCACCGCTGCCGCTTACTGTCAAGCGTTTTGGTGACTATTTCAAGATTTTTTCTCTGACGTCCTTTGCGAGCTTTTCGATAAAGGCGTCCACCGTCATCGCACCGAGATCGCCGTCAGAGCGATGTCTTACGCTGACCGTGCAGTTCTCCTTCTCCTTATCGCCGATGATCAACATATAGGGGACCTTTTGGAGCTGTGCTTCGCGGATCTTGTAACCTACCTTCTCACTGCGGGTATCGGACTCGGCGCGGAAACCGTAGGACTGGAGCTTCTCGGTGAGAGCGATGACGTCCTCCGCCGTTCTGTCGGTCAGGCTGATCACCTTGACCTGCACGGGAGCGATCCAAGCGGGGAATGCACCTGCGTACTTCTCGATGAGCATCGCGAGGGTGCGCTCATAGCAACCGATACTACTGCGGTGAACGATATAGGGAGTCTTCTTGACGCCGTTCTCGTCCACATAGGTCATCTCGAAACGAGCAGCGCTCGCAAAGTCGATCTGGATCGTGATGATGGTGTCTTCCTTACCATAGACGTTCTTTGCCTGCACGTCGAGCTTGGGGCCGTAGAAAGCCGCCTCACCCACCGCTTCGACATAGTCGATGCCGAGGTGATCGAGGATCTCCTTCATGAGTTTCTCCGTTCTCTCCCACTCGGGGGGATTATCGATATACTTATCCGTATTCTTGGGATCCCACTTGCTGAAGCGGAAGGTCACGTCGTCACGCAAACCGAGGCAATTCAGGAAATAGTAGGAAAGATCCAAGCATCTCTTGAACTCCCCTTCGACCTGCTCCGGAGTACAGATGATATGTCCATCGGAGAGGGTGAACTGTCTGACGCGGATCAAGCCGTGCATCTCGCCCGAAGCCTCGTTACGGAAAAGGGACGCCGTCTCCGCATAGCGGCACGGGAGATCGCGATAGCTCTTGATCCCGTTCTTATAGATCTGATACTGGAAGGGACAAGTCATCGGGCGAAGCGCGAGGACCTCTTCGTCCTTCTCTTCGTCGCCGATCACGAACATCTTGTCACGATAGTGATCCCAGTGACCAGAGATCTTATACAGGTCGTTCTTTGCCATCGAGGGAGTCCTCGTGATCATAAAGCCGCGACGCTCCTCCTCATCCTCCACGAAACGAGTGAGGATCTGCATCATCTTTGCGCCTTTCGGCATCAAGAGGGGGAGTCCCTGACCGATCGTATCCACAGTCATAAAGAGCTCGAGATCGCGGCCGAGCTTGTTATGGTCGCGTTTCTTTGCCTCCTCGAGCTTCACGAGATACTCCTCGAGAGCTGCCTTTTTATCAAAAGCGACGCCGTAGATACGGGTGAGCATCTTCTTTTTCGCATCGCCGCGCCAATAAGCGCCCGTGATGCTCGTCAACTTGACCGCCTTGATCATCCCCGTGCTCTTGAGGTGAGGACCGACGCACATATCCACGAAATCACCCTGATGGTAAAAGCTGATCTCCGCGCCCTTCGGGAGCTCCGAGATCATCTCGAGCTTATAGGGCTCGCCGAGCTTACGCATGAGAGCGGTAGCGCTCTTACGCGGCAAGACCTCTCTCGTGATGGGGAGATTCGCCTTGATGATACGCTGCATCTCTTCCTCGATCTTTGCAAGGTCCTCCATCGTGGGAGGGGTGATGTATTCGATATCATAGTAGAAACCGGTGTCGATCGCAGGACCGATCGCGAGCTTCGCGGTCGGATAGATGCTCTTGACCGCCTGCGCCATCACGTGAGCGGCGGTATGATTATAGATGTGCTGACCTTCCTGATCCTTAAAGGTCAAGATCTGCACCTCGGCATCCTTATCCACGACGTAGGAGAGATCAACGGCTACGCCGTTCACCTTACCCGCAAGCGCGGCACGATGAAGTCCTTCGCCGATATCAGCGGCGATCTGCTCCACGGTAACGGGAGAATCGTATTCCTTGACCGAATCCCTCAAATAGATCTTCATATATTCCTCCTTTCGGCACACTTGGCGCCCTACTAGTATAAATAAAAAGCCCTTACGCATCTAAACGCATAAGGACGACTGTTGCCGCGGTTCCACCTTATTTGAGCATAAAATGCCCCACTTTCTATGAAAATACTCGCCGAACGGTGGTACCACAAAGCGGCAAACGCTTCGCTCTCAGCAAATGCGAAACTCTCTGGAGAATGCTTGTGCTCTGCGACATGTCCGTTCCATGTCATGGTGCCGAAGGCGGGACTCGAACCCGCACGGAGTTGCCCCCGAGGGATTTTAAGTCCCTTGCGTCTACCATTCCGCCACTTCGGCTCTAATTGGAGGCACCACCCAGACTCGGACTGGGGAATAAAGGTTTTGCAGACCTCTGCCTTACCACTTGGCTATGGTGCCATAACGCTATATAATATGTTTCGCACGCGAAGGGCGTCACATAAAAGCCAACTTCTGGAGCGGGAGACGGGATGCCCGATATCTCGGGGACCTCCGATTCTCTCCGGTTCGGTCCCGCGGCGGGTCTGATGCTACGCATCTATTACTACGCAATCGAATCCCTACCGAGTAGACCTTTGGAGCGGGAGACGGGATTCGGACCCGCGACATTTGCCTTGGCAAGGCAACGCTCTACCACTGAGCCACTCCCGCGCGAATGCTCTATTACTATATCAAATAACGACGACTTTGGCAACCGTTTTTTTGAAAAAAAGTTACTCCGCCGATAAAATATAGAAAGAATGCGGCTGTTTTCCCTCGTAGAGGATCACTTCAAGGTCGGGAGAGACCTCTCCGAGAGCCTCGACGAGCGCTTCCGCCCTCTCCTTGTCAACGCCCTCGCCGTAATATACGTTCAAGACGTCCATCTCGTCAAATCTCATCTTTTTGACAAGATCCACGGTCACGTCGTTTATATCCGAGCCCTTGACGAGGATCTTTTTATCCGACAAGCCGATGATCTCCCCTTTCTTCAAGGAAAGTCCGTCCATATCGGTATCCCTGACGGCGGTGGTGACCTGGGCGCAAGTGACCGCACCGAAGGCCTCCGTCATCGCGGCGACGTTCTCATCGATCCCGAGGAGCGGATCGTATGCGATGATCGCGGCGATGCCTGCCGCGACGTTCTCCGTCGACAGTACGACGGCATGACGCGAGGCAATATCCTTCGCCTTCTCCGCCGCAAGAATGATATTCTTATTATTCGGCAAGACGATCACGTGATCGGCATTGACGCGATTGATCGCAGAGAGGATCTCGTTTACGCTGGGGTTCATCGTCTGCCCGCCCTCTACGATGATATCGACGCCGAGGTCGTGATATATCTTGCGCATCCCTTCTCCCGCACAGACGGCGACCATTCCGATGGGCTTTTTAGTCCTCTCGAGTTCCGCCTTGATCTTGCGATTTTGCTCAAGCATATTCTCGATCTTGACGCGGTCGAGCTCGCCGAGCTCAAGAGCGTAAGTGAGCGCCCTTCCGGGTTCATTGGTATGCACGTGCACTTTCACGAGGGAGAGATCGCCGATACAGATCAAGCTGTTACCGATCTTCGCGAGCCTCTCGCGCAGTTTCTCGATATCTCCATCGGTGGCGTCAGGACGGATATTCTTTACAAAAAACTCGGTACAATACGCAAATTCGATATTATCGAGGTCGTGGATGTCTGCGGCAAAGACCTTCTCCTCCGAGTCCGCGCTTTCGGCGCCGAGGGTGGATTTCGCGATCTTTTTCCCCGAGATAGCCATCTCAAATCCTTCAAAGACGTAGATAAGTCCGCTACCGCCCGCGTCGACCACACCCGCACTCTTCAGGATGGGGAGGAGATTCGGCGTGTCTTGGAGAGCGATGCGCCCTTCTTGCAGTATGACCTCAAAAAGTGACTCAAAGCCGACATCCTGCTTCTTGCTCGCCGAGACGGCACCCTCCGCGATCAAACGCATGACGGTGAGGATCGTACCTTCCTTCGGCTGATTGACGGCGCTATAGGCGATACGCGCGCTCTCGCCGAGAGCACGAGAAAAGACGTCGGGAGTGATCTCCCCCTCGAGAGGAGCGACCACGTCGGCGATCCCCTTATAGATCTGGGAGAGTATGACGCCGCTATTTCCCCTCGCTCCGCGAAGAGATGCGCCTCTCAACACTTTTGCAAATAAATCGTAGGTGAGATCCTTGTCGGAGATCGCGTTCAATTCGGACGCGGCGGTCTGCGCAGTCGCGCACATATTCGTACCCGTGTCACCATCGGGAACGGGAAACACGTTCTGCGCGTTGATCTCCTCCTCGTGGACCGCTAAATTCTCAGCGGCGAGAAGAAACATTTCGCGTAGCGTGTTGATATTGATACTCTTTGTCATAGTACTCCTACTTTCTGTCGAGACAGCCGGATACGCAATGTGGAAAGGTGATCTCGACGAAATCCTATCGCAAAGGAAAAGCGGATAAACTCTCTCCCCGTACGTTATCGTGGCAAAGCCGCGCCGCAAGCTGTGCGCCCCGCCTTTTTAATATATAATAAAATATTCATAAATAATTTGCAACTAATTTTCAAAATTACCGAAAAACGGTTGCAAAGAAAAAAAAATCGTGATATAGTGATATGGTCGTGATAAGACTGCACGTCTTTTTCATATGAATGAGATAAGTTACGGGAGGTAATAGATATATGTCGAGAGTTTGCAGTGTATGCGGAAAGAGCAAGATGAGCGGTAACACCGTCAGCCACAGTAATCGCAAGGCTCCCACGCACTGGAATGCGAATATTCAGAAGGTATCCGTCGTCGACGATAAGGGCACGGTATCCAAGCAGTATGTTTGCACCAGATGTCTGAGAAACGGCGCCGTAAAGAGAAAGAGCGCTAACTAATCATTATTTACCTGATAAAAAAAGGCGTAAGTCGATGCTTACGCCTTTTTCTTTTTACAACCGCAAAAGTATCTCAATACTGCCCTGATGATCCGGGGCGGACGAAAACATATCATTCGCAAATGGCGCACCTCCTTACCTAAAAAGAATGGATCAGCAGGATGCCCTCCCCCTTCACGGATACGAAAACCTTCTCATCTATGCACACGTTAGAAAGCCCGCGCGTATCGTGCCGCGTCAAGGTCACACCCTCTGCCGGGTATTTGAGCCCCGTCGCCTTTATTATATGCGCGCTCTCGCCGAAAGGTACGATGGACAGCGTATCACCCTTGGATACGCTGAGATACATCCCCCCTTCCGTATAATAGATATCGGAGTGATCGCCGCGTATGACCGCACGGATACCGAGGTCGTCGGCGATCTTTAAAAGATGCAGATTGTATAGAAAATGATCGGGTCTGCCACCCATCGCGCCGTAGATGTCGAGCGAAGTCAGCGAGCGTAACGCGGCGACGCGAATGCCGAGCTCGCCGTCAGAGAAGTCCTTTTCGACGGGGACTTCTACCCTTTCGACCTCCGTCGGCACGCGACCGAGACTGTCAAAATCGCCGACGATGAGATCCGGTTTTATCCCACGTTCTATCGCGCGAAGATATCCTGCGTCGGCAGCGATAACAAAGGGAGCCTCGAGATATCTCTCGAAAGGCTGAGATAGGATCAGAGCTCCTCTTCTCATCCTCTCATCACGCGAATCGCGCGTGCGGGATCCTCCGCCTTAAAAGTCGCACTTCCCGCGACGAGCACTGTGATACCGAGAGAGCGAAATCTCTCCGCATTGGTCTCGGTGACGCCACCATCCAGCTCAAGCAGGATATCACGTCCGCTCTCGTCTATCTTCTTACGGAAAAGCACGATATTATCCGATACGCTCTCGATGTAAGACTGTCCGCCGAAACCGGGGAAAACGCCCATAAGAACGATCATATCCACGAGATCCATATATGGCTCGACAAGGGAGAAGTCCTTATCGGGATTGACGACCAAACCGCACTTTTTTCCCTTCGCCTTGATCTTTAGGAGTGCGTCGCGGGCATCCTTGCTCGCTTCGGGGTGAAAGGTGACGATATCGGCGCCCGCATCGCAGAAGCGCTCGACGTATTTCTCGGGCTCCGTGATCATAAGATGCACGTCGAGAGGGAGCGTCGTATAGGGACGGATCGCTTTCACCATCGGCATGCCAAATGTGATATTGGGCACGAACACCCCGTCCATAACGTCACAGTGCACGAGATCCGCCCCCCACTTCTCGACGTTGGCGACGGTTTCTCCCATCCCGGCGAAGTCTCCCGAAAGAATAGACGGTGCGATACTGCAATTACTCATAGTCTCCTCCTACTGTTTATTGATATATTTCGCGCGGAGTTGTCCGCATGCTCCTTCGATATCCGCTCCCATCGTGCGACGAACGGTGATCTGCACTCCCCCCTTCTCGAGGAGTCCCGAGAAACGATACGCCTCCTTGCGCGAGGTCGATGCCAAGCCGCGCTCCTTGACGTAATTCAATACGATCAGGTTCACAATACAGGGAAAGCCTTTCACCTTTTCGATAAGGAGCGCCGCATCCTCTTGGCTGTCGTTTACCCCTTTAATGAGCGAATACTCAAATACGACGCGGCGTTTGGTCTTTTCAAAAAACCTCTTTGCGGCGTCGATCACCTTATCCACACCGTACTTCTTATTGACGGGCATGATCGAGGAACGCACCTCGTCGGATGCCGCGTGTAGGGAAAACGTCATCGTGATAGGGATATCTTCTCCCAAGAAGCGATCGAAGGCGTCGATCAAGCCGCAAGTCGAGAGCGAGATATTTCGATAGCTGATATTCAGCCCTTTCTCCGCATTGACAAGACGCAGAAATTTGACGGTATTATCGTAATTATCGAGTGGCTCTCCGCTCCCCATCAGTACAACGTTAGTGATCTTGCGGTTGGTGAGATCGCCCCCGTCGAACCGATTGGCGGCTATGACCTCGCCGAGGATCTCCCCCGCCGTCAGATTTCGCTTCAATCCCTCGAGCCCCGAAGCGCAAAAGGCGCAGTTCATACGGCATCCGACCTGCGTGGAAATGCAGAGGGTATTGCCGTACTTATAGCGCATCAGCACCCCTTCGACGATATTACCGTCCATGAGCTCGTAAAGAAACTTGACTGTGCCGTCTATCTTGGACACGAAACTCTCGAGGATATTTACGCCGCGAGCGACGTATCCGTCTGCGAGCAAGCGCTCCTTGAACGCCTTTCCGATATTCGTCATTTCGGGATAATCCTTGCCTGCGTAGAGGTTAAGATAGAGCTGCTCCGCGCGAAAAGCGGGCTCCCCGTAGGACGCCGTCAATTCTTTCAATTCGTCGAGAGAATAATCGGTCAGCAATTTCATTTCTTCCTCATCACAGCGCAATAGTATGACTCCCCGCCACCCTTGATAGGATCGGTATGCTTCTCCTTTTCCAATGAAAAGTCGTTTCTATTCTCCAATAGTGACCTGACGATCGATTCATCCTCGGAGGGGAGATCGGAGCAGGTAGCGTACACGAGCACGCCTCCCGCGGCGACGTATTCCGCGGCAACGGAGATCAGCTCTCTTTGGAGCTTGATGATCTCTTCGACGTCCTCTTTCGTCCTATGTAATACGACGTCTTGATTGGTCGCGAGCGAACCGAAGCCGGAACACGGCGCATCGAGGAAAACCACGGGGAACTGCCCTTTCCACTCGGGGATCAGATCTCTCGCGTCCAAAAGGATCGTGGAGATCCCTTTTGCGTTGATCGTCCGCGCGTATTCCTTGATCAGCTTTACGCGGTGGATATACTTATCGCAAGAGACCACCTTTGCACCGTATTTCTCGGCAAAATAGATGCTCTTTCCTCCCGGTGCGGCGCAGAGATCGAGGATCATACCCCCCTCGTACGGAACGCTCTCGCAGACGTCGATACTGCTCCAAGCCATCGCCGTCGCCTTGCCTTCGATATAGAGACCGTGCCACTTGCAGTCGCCGCCTATATAGAAGCCGTACTCCGTCTCCTCGTAGATGCACTTCATCTCGTCGAGCGCCTGCTTGAGCGCCTCTTTTCCAAAGCTTCGAGCGGGACGGATATGCGCCTTTTCGGTCTTTACGGTCAGAAGGCGCCTGCTTGCTTCCTCCATACCGAGTTCATTTATATAGCGATCGACCTGCCAGCGCGGACGATTTGCTCGAGCGGCGAGATTTTCGACGGGATCCTCGGGATAAAGCTCGCGCCCTTCCCGCGCATAACGACGTAGGACAGCGTTGACAAAGCCGCTGACTCCCCGCTTCCCGACCACCTTCGTCATCTCGGTAACGTCGTTCACGACGGCGTATTCGGGGATATTGAAGACGTCGAGGAGCGCCATGCCGATCTTCAGTATGATCTTAACGGAGGTCTTTGGCGGACGGTCTGTCAAGCGGGAGATCCTATACTCGGTCAGATAGTCGCGCTCCACCACCGTATGTACGAGACGGAAATACATCGGCTCCATCATAAACCCGGGGAGATGATGCTTGATCGCCTCGCCTATCCAACTGCCCTTCGTATAGATATCGGACAGCGCGTAGTAAACCGCGGGACTGATCACCATATTTTTTTCTCCGCTATAGCGCGATGCCCGATCAGGTACTCGCGTCCCGACATCCGTTTCTTCCCTTCCGCCTGCACGGATAGTAGGTGAATGGCGCCGCCCGAAAGATTCAGATACAATTCGCCGTTTTCGCTGTAGAAAGCACCTACTTCTCCCTTCTTAGCCGCCGCCTCGGCGCTAAAGATCTTGAGACGCTCGCCCTCGACGGTGATAAAGGCAACGGGCCACGGCGTATAGGCGCGCACCATATTGAGAGCTTGCCTCGCATCAACGTTTGCGAATATCTCGGCGTCCGACTTCTCGATCATTTTACAAAAAGTCGCCTGCGACGCGTCCTGCGGGGTGTATGTGATCTCTCCCCTCTCCAGGAGATCGAGAGCCTCCACGATCCCTTCCGCGCCGAGCGAGGCGATCTTATCAAAGAGGGTGCCCGCATTATCCTCGGGAAGTATGGGGATCACCTTTTTCAAGATAATATCCCCGCTATCCACCTCGTACGCAGTACGCATGATGGTGACCCCGGTCTCGCTGTCCCCGTTCAAGAGACAGGACTGGATCGGGCTCGCTCCGCGATATTTCGGAAGGAGTGATCCGTGCACGTTAAAGACGCCGTACTTCGGCAGGGAGAGGAGCTCTCTCGACAAGATCTGCCCGAATGCGGCAGTCACCATCACGTCGGGTGCGAGAGAACGGACGAGATCCACCCCCTCTTTCCTAAGCGATGCGAATTGATAGACGTTCAGTCCCAGCTTCTCCGCCTCGACCTTAACGGCGGGCGGCGTCATCACGAGACGCTTGCCGAGTTTGTCGGGCTGAGTGATCACGCCGATCACTTCATGATGCGACGAAAGTATCGCACGAAGCGAGGGGATCGCGAAATCGGGTGTGCCGAGAAATAATACTCTCATAGGTCTCCTTACTTCTTTTTGGGGACTTTGACCTCTTTATCGTAAAAGAGTATCCCGCTCAAATGATCTATCTCATGAGAGGCGACGACGGCATTAAAGCCGGACAAGACGCGCTCTTTCTTTTCTCCGTATCTGTCCTGATAGATGACGGTGATCGTCTCGGGACGAAGGACGTCGCAGCGTTTATTCGGGACGGAGAGGCACCCTTCGGGTCCGATCTGCTTCCCTTTCTTTGCGGTAATGACGGGATTGATCATCTCTAAGATCTCCCCTTCCTCACTCCCCTCTACTTCGAGCTCGCAAATCACAGCCTGACGAAGGATCCCCACCTGCGGCGCGGCGATGCCCACACCGTTAGCGGCGATCATAGTCTCGAGCATATCATTTAGGAGGATATGCAGTTTCTCGTCAAAGACCTCGACAGGTCTCGACTTCTTTCTGAGCAGGGGCTCACCGTCTTTCACGATATCACGTATAGCCATATCTTTCTCCTTCTTGTCAATTCATATTCTGCGGATTGATCTCCACAAATACGGTAGCGTTTTTCTTATCCTGAGCGTTCACGATCTCATACACGTGAGAGAGAGTGTCTATCTCCTCTTTTCTCGTGAGCCGCATGATGATCTGATAGCGATATTTGCTCTCTATCTTTTTTACGGGAGACTTCATCCCCGATACCGCGACGAAGCGCTCGGGGTGCTCCTTTTGATAGGCGCGGATCTTGACGAGCATCTCTTTGGTGAGTCCGAGAGCGCGCTCCTCGTTCTCGCTCGCGGTCAGCACCCGCACGATCTTGGTAAAGGGCGGGAAGTTCGTGACCTCGCGAATATTGATCTCCTTGCGGAAAAAGCCTTCGTAGTCATTATCTCTCGCATAAGCAAAGACATAGTGTCTCGGCGAATAGGTTTGGAGTACGACCGTCCCCGGCTTATCCGCGCGCCCCGCTCTGCCGCTCATCTGCGTGACGAGCTGAAAGGTGCGTTCCGCGCTGTGGTAGTCCTCGTAATAGAGGCTCATATCGGCGTCGAGGATCCCCACCAATGTGACATTGGGGAAGTCGTGACCTTTGACGATCATCTGCGTCCCCACGAGGATATCCGCCTCTCCCATACGGAAGGCAGAGAGTATCTCGTCGTAGCTCCCCTTTCGCCGTGTCGTATCTTTATCCATACGCAGGGTGCGTGCCGAGGGGAAACGACGATGGATCTCCTCGATCACGCGCTCCGTCCCCACTCTGCCGAGACGCATATCGCTCTCGCCGCAGTCGGGGCATTTATCGGGAACGACGTAGGGTCTCCCGCAGTAGTGACATTTGAGGAGATTGTCCTCCTTGTGCCAGGTCAGAGAGACGTCGCAATCCTCGCACTTCATCACCTTGCCGCACTTCTTGCAGATCATAAAGGAGGCAAAGCCGCGGCGATTGAGAAAGATCATACTTTGATTTCCCTCTTTCAAGGTGTGCTCCAGCCTTTCGAGCAGCTCTGCGGAGAGTATCCCATTATTACCCGTACGGATCTCGGTACACATATCCACGACCCTGACCTCGGGCATATTCGTCCCATTGACTCGATTTCGGAGAGTAATGAGTCCGATCTCCCCTTCCTTAGCGCGTTTGAACGTCTCGAGAGAGGGGGTAGCGCTGCCAAGGACGAGCTTGGCACCGTTATAGGCGCGGCGCATCTCGGCGACTTCAGTCGTCACGTAACGAGGATTATTCTCACTGATATAGCTGCCGTCGTGTTCCTCGTCGATGATGATGATCCCGACGTTTACGAGGGGGGCAAAGACAGCGGAGCGAGCACCGATCGCGATCACGGCGTCGCCTCTCAAGAGGCGGAGCCATTCATCGTATCTCTCACCGTCCGACAACCCGCTGTGCAGGACTGCCACTTTATCGCCGAAACGAGCGCGGAAGCGTCCCATCATCTGCGGTGTCAGGGAGATCTCGGGAACGAGCATAATCGCGGTCTTACCTGCGGAGAGGACCTCCTCGATACATTTCAGATAGATCTCGGTCTTGCCGCTACCGGTCACGCCGAAAAGGAGATTTACCTCCTTGTCGCCGCGCATGACGCTCTCCACAGCCGCCGCCTGCTCCGCATTCAAGGTGACGACCTTATCCTTGACCGCTCTGAGCTGCGGTCTCCTGCGCTTGGTGACCTCGGACACTTTGACGAGTCCTTTCTCTGCAAGTGCCGCGATAGCGGAAAAGCCGTACTGTTCGCCGAGGATCGCCGCCCATTCGCCGCCCCCGCTGAGGACGGAGAGGATCGCGCGTTGATTGACCGCGTTCGCTTTTATGGTAGCGAGTGCGCTCTCAAAGGTCACCCCTTCTGCGAGGGTCACGAAATGACGCTTGATCTCCTTTACCCTGCCGCCGCGCATCATCGCGGGGATAAAGAGACGAAGGACGTCCACGAGACGGAGATTATTCTCTCGGCTCATACGCCACATCAGCTCGATCATCTCGGGCAGGACGGGGGTGAATGCGTCGAGTTTCTTGGCGATGGGTTTCAGAGGATGCGTGGTATCCGCATTCTCCTTTATACGAACGATAAACCCTTCGGTGTATTGTCTGCCGAAGGGTACTTTCACTCTGTCGCCGACCTGCAAGTCGAGCTCGGGCGGCAGGATATAATCGAATATTTTATCTATTTCACTCGTGGAGATATCGACGATGACTTCGGCGATCATAATGTCTTCAGAGCGTCGAGGATCGCGTCTGCGACCTCGATCTTAGGCATCTTTTCATAGGGATGCACGTTGCCCGCGCGATCGATGATGGTCACGATATTGGTATCGGTGTCAAATCCCGCACCCTCCATCGTGACGTCGTTCGCGACGACGAGGTCGGCACCCTTCTTGAGGAGTTTTCCTTTGGCATTCTCGAGGAGATGATCGGTCTCTGCGCTGAAGATGACGAGTTTCGTACTCTCTCCCTTTGCCTTGCCGACTGCCTGAGCGATATCCTCCGTCTTGCGCAGTTCGAGAGTCAGAGACTCCGACTTTACCTTGCTGTCAAAGGTCTTTACGGGTGTATAGTCCGCAGGAGCCGCCGCCATCACGATATAGTCTGCGCCCTTTACTCTCTCCGTCACGGCGAGATACATATCGTGGGTAGAGGATACCCTGCATACCTCGGCGAGATTGTCGGGAATGAGCGCGGTCATCTTCCCCGCTACGAGGGTGACCTCGGCGCCTCTGTCTGCGAAACGCTCTGCGATCGCCGCACCCATCTTGCCGCTGCTGTGATTAGACAAATAGCGCACGCCGTCGATGTCCTCTACGGTAGCGCCCGCTGTCACGAGCACTTTCTTTCCCGCAAAGTCGAGAGTCAGCGCGAGGGCGCGAGCCACCGCTTGGGCGATCTCGTCGGGCTCCACCATCTTACCGATACCGACGTCCCCGCAAGCGAGGCGTCCGCTGATCGGCGTCAGGATCGTTGCACCCGAGGAAGCGACCTTCTCGAGGTTCTCTTGAAATACCTTGTCCTCGTACATCGCGGTATTCATCGCCGGACAGATGATCTTCGGCGCTTTTGACGCGAGATAGGTCGTGGTGAGCATATCATCACAGATACCGTTCGCGATCTTACCGACAAAATTCGCCGTCGCGGGTGCGACGACGACGACCTCACAGCTCTTCGCGAGGGAGACGTGCTCGACCTCCCACTCTCTGTCCCGACGGAACATATTGGTCACGACGGGGTTATGAGAGAGGGTCTCGAAGGTCATAGCGGATACGAACTCCCGCGCGTGCTCTGTCATCAGGACGTGTACGTCACATCCCATCTTGACGAGAGCGCTGACGAGGTAACAGGATTTATAGGCGGCGATCCCGCCCGTAACTCCTACGAGGACCTT